>CAYZAR010000142.1:0-4580 GCA_964476455.1 uncultured Micavibrio sp. | reverse complement strand
ATCCATAGCATACTGATCTTTCTGGATTCTCTTAGAGAAGCAATTCTTCTTCTGCCCCCTATACCAGAGCCGGATGTCTCATCGCAGACGGATCAACCTTGTTGGCTCTTTCCTTAGTTTTTCTGGCAATCTCGGCAAGATCAACTCGGCAACACCTGTCCGGATTGGACAAAGGAATATCCAGATACCACCTTTTACAATCTTTGCCTTTGTAAAGCCTAGGACTTTCCGTCAGAACCAGATACTCTTTTCCAACTTGCAACGAGTTCAATGCGCTTCCTGTTACTTGCAAAAAAGGCTGAACCCTACAAACTCTTTCTTCTTCTGCAATATAGGCAGAGAAGCGAGGCAGCGTATATCTTTGTCGATCCCCTCCTCCTTGCCCATCTATCATCAACCTCGGCGCGTCTTCGATTTTGATGTGGAAGAGCGCGGGAATTCCAGTCCCATTTCTCCTGCCCTCAAGTTTTTGTGCAATTTTAGCCCAACGTGGATTTCTTCCATCTCTGTTGTCGTTGGCCGGAGAGCGTATAAAAAAGTCTGACCACGGGATTCGGAAGTCGTGGTGAATAATAATACTCTCTTGAACTCGCTGGATTTGGGCTGAACACATTAACCGAATAAAATCTTCAGGCTTTTTGGCTGGAAAAGTTTTTCTGCCTTTCAAGTCATTCTCACCCATGGCGGCTCGACAAAATTCTTCTTTAGAGATTCCCAAATTAAGATGAATTTTGAACCCTTTGGACGGATCAATCTCCTCTTGGTCGGCATCACCTTCCCCCGAAGGCAACAAAGATAGACAATCAGGAGAATGGCGGGCCAACTCATTACTTCTAAAATGAGGCAGGGCTCCGCGCCGATTATCCCCCTGCTTCGTTGGAGACCCCGCGCAGTAATGAAACTCGGCCTCTAGGCAATGCGGACAAACAAGACGGCCCTTGTCTCTGCTCGCATCGTAAACAAAATAGTCTGTATTCGCGGCATGACGAAAGGCAACAACCAAGCGTTGCAAATCTGTTTGCAGCGCATAAGGGTTCTTTAATCTGGTATTGCCAGCCATCTTTTTTTCCTGTTGTTTTATGTGTACATAAATTCCCATAATTATTCAATATTTTTGATAGTTTTTTGTTTTCCAGAATATAATTAAAAACCGCTTTGCTTTTTGTCCTTAAAGGACTATAGAAGATACAAATTTCAACCCGTTAGACTGACAAATATGGCAAAAGAAGACCTCATCGAATTCAAAGGCGTTGTTTCTGAAATCCTCCCCAACGCAATGTTTCGCGTTAAGCTGGAGAATGACCACGAAATTCTGGCCCACACCGCAGGGAAAATGCGCAAGAACCGCATCCGTGTCTTGCAAGGGGATACGGTCATTGTTGAAATGACTCCTTACGATCTGACCAAAGGCCGGATCATCTTCCGTGAAAAATAGGCCGCTCATCCTTGCCTCCAGCTCGCCACGGCGGCTTGACCTGCTCAAACAGGCAGGGATCATTCCCGACCAGATTCTTCCCGCAAATCTTGACGAAACCCCTCTCAAGAACGAAAAGCCGAGAGCTCTTGCTTTGCGCCTATCTGTGGCCAAGGCTTCTGCTGTTCCGCCGAGCTCTTCTGCTTTTGTTTTGGCGGCGGATACTGTTGTTGGCTGTGGCCTGCGCATTTTGCCGAAAACAGAAACAGAGGAGGAAGCGCGGGCTTGCCTTGCTCTCCTCTCTGGTCGGCGTCACCGTGTCTATGGCGGGATTGCCATCCGCACGCCCGAAGGAAAAATGCTCTCCCGCGTGACGATGGCCGTTGTGGAAATGAAACGCCTCTCCTCTCTAGAAATTGACACCTATATCGCAAGCGGCGAATGGCACGGCAAGGCCGGAGGCTATGCCATTCAAGGGCTTGCGGCAGCCTTTATCCCCTCGATCCGTGGGACATATTCGGGTGTGGTAGGATTATCTGTTTATGATACAATCCAGATGTTAACCGGTTCCGGTTTTTTCATTTCCGAAAGCTGATCGCCTTGGACATTGTCATTGAAGAACAAGATGGAAGTTTGTGGGTCGCCGCGACGGAGCGGCGGCGGATTGAAAGTTTAGAAGTTGACCCCCCTCATGAGTTGGTCCGCTGGGGTTCTATCTATTGGGCAAAGATTGACCGCATAGACACCAAACTTGATGCCGCCTTTCTCGACCTTGACGGAGACACTACGGGAATTTTGTTCAACCGCGATGTTCGGTTTCACGACAAGGACGGCAAACTGCAAAAAGGCGGCCAGCAACCTATTAGCAAATTGCTCAAATCTGGAAGCTATATTCTGGTTCAGGCCAAACAAGGCTATCTTGACCCAGAGTTCGAAGATAACCGCCCACTAGAGGACAAAGCTCCGGTGGTAAGTATGGATGTGGCCATTCAGGGCCGCCACCTTATTTTTACTCCGCTGGATGACAGCAACCGCATTTCATCCCGCATTCGGGACAAGAAACTCCGCAAGCAACTTGAAGAAATGATGGTCAATTTGACGGATGTTCATGGCTGTATTTTGCGGGCCTCGGCAGCCAACACGCAAAGCGATATTCTCATGCGTGAGGCAAAAATTCTCAAAGCCGTCTGGGAAGGATTGTCCGAACACGCAACAGGTCAGGAAAGCCTCTTGATTATGGAGGGACCGGATGCATTGCAGCGCACGCTCAGTGACAATTCGGCAAGGCCCATCCGCCGGATTGAAGTTGTCACGATGGACCATTTTCAAACTGCCGAAGATTGGTGTGAATTATTTGCGCCTGACCTTGTTCCTAAAATCCGTCCGGTTGAACTGAAAGACGCGTCCAAAGACCTTGCCTTGCTTGACTATTACGACCTTATGAAACCGATTGAGGAATTGTTGCAGCCCTACGCAATCTTGACCGGCGGAGGGAATGTTCTCATTCAAGGAACCGCAGCCTTGACCGCCATTGATGTGAATCGTGGCGCAGATAAAAACAGCAACCTGACCATTAATCTGGATGCCGCAACCGAGATTGCCCGCCAGATCCGCGTTCGCAATCTGGGCGGAATCATTATGGTTGATTTTATTAACCTCAAGGACGAGAAAGAGCGTAAACAGCTTCTGGAACACGTTGAAAAACTGACCGGAGAGGACCCCTGCACCGTCCAGATTCACGGATTTACCGCGCTTGGCCTGCTGGAAATCTCTCGGCAACGGCGCACCCCTACGCTTTTTGAGCGGGTTGGCTATTTATTCGAGGGGTAAGAGCGGTTTTTCGTCTGGAATTTTTCATCTAGACAGGGGGCTTCTCTTCTTTTATAACCCCCTAGCTAGCAAACGAGTGCCCAAGTAGCTCAGCTGGTAGAGCAAGCGACTGAAAATCGCTGTGTCGGTGGTTCAAACCCGCCCTTGGGCACCATTTTCCCCATTCCCCCTTTTTACGCATGACTCAAGGCCCGCGATGGAGTGTTATCCTGCGTCATGTTAGGATAGATAATATCTCGCGGAACACCCGCTCTCGCAGCAAGCCCTTCCAAACAAATTTTGGTTCGGCACGTCCACAAATCAAACTTGCACTCATCTGGAAGGTTTAAGCACGCTCTAGCAAAGTCTGGAGCCAAGAACGGATACCTTGTCTCCAACCCAAACCGATCCGCGAGCATATCTGACACTGCCAAAGCTCTGGGCAGAGAAACCGCCATATCTGTCAACGTCACTGCCTGCGCAAAATTCCGAGCAAGACGGAATTTATCTTCGACAAGCCATCGAAGACTAGGACGATCATGCCCTCTTCTTATCAGGTTATAATATGTCGTGTGAGGAAGTTCCTCACCACGAGCCGCCGCCGACAAGGCCCTGATACGCGAACCGGAAGACAGGGGTCCTGCCATCTGGGACATAAAATACATATGCCGAGGACACCCTAACAACAATTCGTCAACACCGAGCCCGCTGACCATTCCCCTAACTCCTTGAGAGGCGGCATAATGATAAGCCCAATACTCGGGAAGAGTATCGACCTTCAAAGGACCATCTGGACCGATAATCGGCGACAAGGGTTTTGTAGTTAGTTGAGCATCCTCAGGACCAATCTCCTTGTAATCCACCCCGATATGATCGGCCATTCTTTCTGCGTTTCTCACGCTACGCTCCAGCCCGGGAACCGGACAAGCAAGAATAAGATCTGGCTGCATCTTCATGCTCAGCAACGCCGAGTCAATATCCCCTCCCCAAAGCAGCGCAAAGGGGCGAGGAGGCATTCTTGCAAGCATTGACCGGTTGAGAGCCTCTTCTAATTTTTTTAGGGGATCCTCCAAAGATAGAAGCCCCCCATCTTCCCCTTCTGGCCACAAACTCATCATTCTAGGGACCCCAGAGGAGACGTTATATTCCAACAGCTTCCCGGGCTCAATTTTAAGAACCCCATCAAAAACTGTTCTTTGCCCGATAGCAAAATCAGCATTCTTGTCTAATTTATGGACAGCCCCAAGCTCTCGCAGGTCAGAGGCGAAATAAAGCCCATCGGGCCGATACGCAATATACAAAGATTTTTCCCCCAAGGGGTCGCAAAGAAGATGAAGTTTTCTTGTCTGCTCATCAT
>CAYZAR010000141.1:4198-4685 GCA_964476455.1 uncultured Micavibrio sp. | reverse complement strand
ATCTTAAACTGACCAAGCGGAGTCCGGATGGCCTTTCAGGGAAAACGAAGCTTGCTGCACAGTTGATTATTTCTGGCGTTGCAACTTTTGGAATCGTTTGCTTTCTTCCTGCCGATATTAGCATGAGTGTGGCGATTCCTTTTTTTAAGCACTTCTTTATTCCGCTGGGGGTTTTCTTTGGCGCGTGGGCGGCTTTGGTTGTGGTGGGGGCTTCGAATGCGGTTAACCTGACGGATGGTCTGGACGGTTTGGCAATTGTTCCAGTGGCTATTGCGGCTGCTGTATTTGGCCTGATTGCTTATTTGGTCGGGCGGCACGATTTTGCGGAATACCTACAGATTCCCTATGTCTCTGGAACAGCGGAGCTGACGATTCTTTGTGGGGCCTTGGTCGGAGGAGCCATGGGCTTTCTTTGGTACAATGCTCCGCCAGCCATGATTTTTATGGGGGATACTGGTTCTTTGGCCATGGGGGGAGTGCTTGGGAC
>CAYZAR010000141.1:1557-4188 GCA_964476455.1 uncultured Micavibrio sp. | reverse complement strand
CGGTTATTGTGAAGCACGAGCTGGTTTTAGCCATTGTGGGTGGATTGTTTGTTCTGGAAACAGTTTCGGTTATTATTCAGGTGGCATCGTTTAAGATGACAGGGCGGCGCGTGTTTCGAATGGCTCCGTTGCATCACCACTTCGAAAAGAAAGGCTGGTCCGAGCCAACGGTGGTGATTCGCTTTTGGATTATTGCTGTGGTTCTTGCCTTGATTGGGTTATCCACCTTGAAACTGAGGTAACGAGGAATGATTGATTTATCAGCTCTGAGGGGGCAGCGTATTGCGGTAATGGGACTCGGGAAAACGGGACTCTCGGTGGCGTGTGCTCTCTATGAAGCAGGGGTTGAAATGTGCGCGTGGGATGATGTCGCTCCTGTTCGTGAGGCAGCGGCGAAGTCTGGAATTCCAATAGTGGATATAAACAACCTTTCGTTTGGAAACCTCAGCTTTATTTTGTGGTCGCCCGGGATTCCTCATAGTTTTCCAAATCCTCATCCTGTTGCGGTGCGGGCTAAAGAAGAGGGAGTCCCTCTTGTTTGTGATATTGAATTTCTTTGCCGCATTTGTCCCGCCGCCGATATGATTGCAGTGACAGGAACCAACGGTAAATCAACCACAACGGCTCTGATTGGTCATATTTTGCAAGCGTTTCGTCCAACTGAAGTTGGTGGAAATATCGGTAAACCCGTTATGACACTTGAAAAGCTTGGACCTGAAGGAAGCTACGTTGTCGAGATGTCTTCTTATCAATTGGAGTTGACGCCGAGCCTCTCCCCTGTGGGGGCTGTTCTTTTGAATATCACGCCAGATCATCTGGGGAGGCACGGGGGGATGGAAGGGTATATTGCCGCGAAAGAGCTAATTTTTGCTAACCCTCCGGTCGATATGCGTAAGCCAACAGCTGTAATTTGCATTGATTCTGAGCCGTGCCTTCAGATTGCCGAACGGTTACGGGAGGAAGGATTATGGAGCGTTATTCCCGTTTCAACCTGTTTGCGTCTAGATCAAGGCGTTTACGCAGAGGATGGAATTGTCTATGAAGTCCGCGAAGGTATAGGAATTCCTGTCGTGGACCTTCGTTTTCATACGGCGTTACGTGGTCAGCACAATCAAGAAAATGTCGCCTGTGCCTACGCGGTATTGCGCCATGTTTATGGATACGAACCTGATCGTATCGAAAAGAAAATTGCTAGTTTCGGGGGGCTTCCTCACCGTCAATATCTTGTTCGAACAATCAATGATGTTGCTTATATCAATGATAGTAAAGCAACAAATGCCGATGCAACCTCCCGCGCTTTGGCTTGTTTCAATCGTGTGTATTGGATTTTGGGTGGGCAGGCAAAAGAGGGAGGGCTTTCTGGACTGGAACCCTACATGAACCGGATTGAGCACGCTTATTTAATTGGCGAAGCGACACCCCTTTTTGCCAAATGGTTGCAGGAACAAAATGTTCCCTACACAGTTTGTGGAACATTGGAAAGAGCAGTTGAAACTGCTCATGCGCGGGCTCAATCTCAAAGGGAAGCCCCTGGCAGTGGGACGGGTTCGGGGAGTGGAACGGTTTTGTTGTCTCCCGCTTGTGCGTCATGGGATCAGTTCAAATCTTTCGAACACCGCGGAGATGTTTTTGCAAGTCTAGTCAGTGGGTTAAGTGGCGAAGATGAAAGAGGGCAGGAATGACCTCTGCCGTTTCTATGACCAGCATTTTTGCCCGAACCGACCGTTCTGCAATTGCCAGATGGTGGTGGACGGTTGATAAGCCAATGCTGGCGGCTTTGTTGACTTTGGTTGTTTTTGGTATGGCATTGGTGACTACAGCCAGCCCGCCAGTTGCGATACGCATCGGTGCGGATCATACACATTTTATTGTACGACACGCCGCCGCAATCGTCCCTATGTTATTGATTATGCTGGGAGTTTCTGTTTTATCTCACCGCTGGATTCGGCGTGTGGCGACGGTTATCTGTCTGGTGGGGATTGCCTTGATGGCTCTTGTTCCTTTTGTCGGTGTCGAAATCAAAGGGGCGCAAAGGTGGATTCACCTTCCCGGGATGTCTTTGCAGCCTAGCGAGTTCGTTAAACCAACTTTTGCCATATTGTCAGCGTGGATGATGAGTTACGGCAAGCAAAACCCCGGGTTCCCCGGGATGCTGGTGGCTTCAGGGCTTTGGTTTTTGGTTGCGTTTTTACTTATGCTTCAGCCTGATTTCGGTATGACATTTGTTGTCACCTGCGTTTTTGCAAGCCAGATTTTCTTTGCTGGACTTCCTTTGCGCTATTTCTTATTCTTGATGTTGGCGGGAGCGGTCGGCGTTGTCGTGGTCTATTTCAGTTTCGATCATGTTCATAGCCGGATTGATCGTTTCTTGAATCCGCAAAGTGGAGACACCTACCAGATTGATAAATCTCTGGAAGCTTTTGCAAATGGGGGATTTTTAGGAGAAGGCCCCGGGCAAGGTGTGGTTAAAAATTCTTTACCAGACGGTCATGCAGATTTCATCTTTGCTGTAGCTGGAGAAGAGTTAGGGCTTTTATTTACCCTTATCATCATTGGTATTTACGGGTTTATTCTCCTGCGCGGCTTTAACCGTTTAATGGAGGCTGCGGATTTGTTTGCGGTGCTGGCTGC
>CAYZAR010000141.1:0-1547 GCA_964476455.1 uncultured Micavibrio sp. | reverse complement strand
AGGAATCCTTAGTATGTTTGGTCTGCAAGCTTTTGTTCATATGGGGTCGAGTCTTGAATTGTTGCCTGCCAAGGGAATGACGCTTCCCTTTATCAGCTATGGGGGGTCATCTCTTCTGTCAATGGGGTTTGCTATGGGGATTGTGCTGGGCCTAACTCGTCGGGAGGGCCGCTCTGGAATTGCCAAAGGAGGCTTAACTCTCAAAGTTCATCGCCAAAATCGAGAGGGGTAGGGGGCTAATCGCGAAAATTTGCTTCCTTCAAAATAAGAATAATTGGGATCGTTCTTTTAACTTCTTGTTTCCTCCTGTATGATTAGAGTGCAAGTTACTTGAGGTTTTTATGGCTGGGTCACTCTTCCTGCGCTGTGCAGGGCGTGTTTTTTGGGGACTGGTATGCGCGTTGTCTCCGCTGGGGGGCGGGGCGGTTTTTGCTGGTCCTCTGTCTAGCCCTCTTCTTGATCCCGCAACCGCAGCTGGCCTTGTTCCTCACAAAGCTATTTATGATGTGCGGCTCAGTTCGGCCAAGACAGGGTCGCAAGTTCTTGATATTCGAGGAAAAATGTTGTTCGAATGGAAGCCGTCTTGCGAGGGATGGATCACAGACCACCGCTTCACTTTGGTTTATGACTATGCCGATACACCGACAATGACCATTGACAGCGATTTTTCAACTTTTGAAGGGTTTGATCGCCGAAGTCTCAATTTTTCTTCTCGCCGAAGCAAAGATGGCGAAGTTTATGAGGAGCTCAGGGGAAAAGCGAATCTTGATCCTGTCAAAGGAAAGGGAGTCGCTCTTTACTCTCTTCCAGAGGGGGTCAGTTTTGACCTTGATAAGGCCATGCTTTTTCCCACAGGGCATACTATTGACTTGTTGGCGGCCGCAAAGGGGGGCAATCGGTTCATGCGCGGGGTTGTCTTTGATGGCAGTGATGAGGTGGGCCCAGTCGAAATCAATTCTTTTATCGGCAAAAAAATCCCCTCGGGTCTTTCATCTGTTTCAACCGTTGCGGCGGCGAAGATTGATAAATCCTTGATTGGAGTTTCCGGGTGGGCGGTTCGCATGGCGTTTTTTCCTAACGCAGACACCGGAGCTCTTTCGGACTATGAATTGACGATGGATTTTTTAGAAAACGGAATCATTAGTGATATGAAAATAGATTATGCCGATTTTTCGGTTAGCCAGAAATTGGTCGCCTTGGAGAAAATCAAGGGCGATGAGTGCGAGGAGTAAAAGAATATAATGGGTATGGAAAAAGAAGATGCGGGGGGCGCTCAAGTTTCTACGAAAGTCACCCAAAAGGTCATGATTGTTGAAGATAACGATCTCAACATGAAGCTGTTTCATGATTTGTTAGAGGCTCATGGAATTGACACGATACAGGTTCGCGATGGTCGTCAGGTTTTGCCTTTGGCGCGGGAACATTCCCCTGATCTTATTTTAATGGATATTCAGCTTCCCGAGGTTTCCGGGCTGGACGTCACCAAATGGCTCAAAGATGAAGAAGATTTGAAATCTATCCCAGTTATTGCGGTAACAGCCTTTGCC
>CAYZAR010000140.1:0-4731 GCA_964476455.1 uncultured Micavibrio sp. | reverse complement strand
GTCCCACGGAGTTTCAATGACGAAGCGACGATCTCCCCGCTCTGTGTCCACACGGGTTACAGTTCCCATTGCCGTGATAATGCCCGTAAACATTGGCTGAGTATCCTATTCTGAGGCTTTGCCCCGCTGAACTTTAAGCTCTCCTAATTCTTTCACAAAATGTTTGAAATCTTCGGGTCTGCTAAAATCCTTGTAAACCGAGGCATAGCGGATATATCCGACAACATCGAGCTGAATCAAGGCTTGCATAACCAACTCACCAATCTGGCTGGAGGGAATTTCGCTCTCTCCGGTCAATTCCAGTTGGCGAACAATGCTGCTCGTGGCTCTCTCGATATGCTCTGGAGAGACAGGACGTTTACGCAAAGCAATTTGCATGGAGCGCGTGATCTTATCGCGATCAAACATCTGACGATGATCTCCTGCCTTGATAACCATGAGCTCACGCAATTGGATTCTTTCAAAAGTCGTGAAGCGTGCCCCGCAATCAGGACACGCCCGACGACGACGAATAGAGGTTCCGTCTTCCGTTTGGCGGGAATCCTTCACCTGTGTTTCTTCAAAGCCGCAAAAGGGACAGTGCATAATCTGAACCTAAACAGCCGTTCCTTCTGGATAGATGGGAAAACGGTCACACAAGGCTTTAACTTTAGCGCGCACAGTCGCTTCAACTGCCCCGTTGTTTTCAGGGCCATTGGCGGCCAGACCATCAACCACTTCGAGAATCAACGCACCAATAAGTTTCCATTCCTCCGCGCCAAAGCCACGGGTTGTTCCGGCTGGAGTCCCAAGCCGCACACCAGATGTCACCATTGGCGGAGCGGGATCATACGGCACAGCGTTTTTGTTACAGGTAATCCCTGCGTGTTCAAGAGCCAGATCCACAACTTTTCCCGTCAGTCCTTTGGGACGCAAATCAACCAAAACAATATGGGAGTCTGTCCCGCCGGAAACAATCGCCAGTCCCCCATCAACCAAGGTCTTGGCCAGAATGCGGGCATTTTCTACGACATCTTGCGCATATTTTTTGAAGGACGGCTGTAAAACTTCTCCAAAAGCCACAGCTTTAGCAGCAATAACGTGTTCAAGAGGGCCGCCTTGAATCCCGGGGAAAATTGCTGAATTGATCTTCTTGGCAATGTCGGCATCATTGGTCAGGATCATGCCGCCCCGAGGTCCGCGCAAAGTTTTGTGGGTCGTTGTTGTCACCACATGGGCATGAGGAAACGGAGAGGGATAAGACCCGCCAGCCACCAATCCAGCATAGTGCGCAATATCAGCAAAAAGGAGAGCCCCCACCTTATCGGCAATTGCACGAAACTTTGCAAAATCAATCACGCGAGGATAGGCCGAAGCTCCGCAAACAATCATTTTTGGTTCATGTTCAAGAGCAAGACGTTCGACTTCTCCGTAGTCAATCAAACCGTCTTCTTCACGTACACCATATTGAACGGCATCAAACCACTTGCCGGACTGGTTGGGAGCTGCTCCATGAGTCAAGTGCCCCCCCGCAGCAAGAGACATCCCAAGAATAGTATCCCCTGGTTGCAACAGAGCGAAATAGACCCCCTGATTGGCTTGAGATCCGGAATTTGGCTGAACATTAGCAAACGCGCAGTCAAAAATCTGTTTGGCTCGATCAATCGCCATCTGCTCGGTTTTATCAACAAATTCGCATCCCTGATAGTAGCGTTTCCCCGGGTAGCCTTCAGCATATTTATTCGTCAAGACGGAACCTTGAGCTTGCAAGACAGCTTTAGAGACAATGTTTTCCGAAGCAATCAATTCGATTTGATCTTGCTGACGTTTCAATTCTTGCTGAATAGCAGCAAAAACCTCGGGATCAGCAGAAGAAAGAGGGGACGTAAAATATTCACTGCTCATCGCAGCATCGTCTTTCTTTTGGGCGGCGGATACAGACATGGACACTCTCCTTTTTGTTTAACACGCGGATAATTTGTTGACTCGGGCTTCGTGACGCCCCCCATCAAAACCAGTGGTTAGAAAAGTTTTGAGACAAGCCCTTGCGGTTTCTTCCCCGATCAAGCGGCCTCCAAAGGCAATAACATTGGCATCATTATGCTGTCGGCTCAGCCGTGCAGTGGTTTCATCAGAACATAGTACACATCGCACCGCCGGATTGCGATTCACCGCAATGGAAATACCAACTCCAGACCCGCAAATAGCGACGCCAAACTCGGCCTGCCCCAACTCAATCGCATCGGCCAATTTAAGTCCGAAATCGGGGTAATCCACTGAAGTTTCTGAATCTGTCCCCAAATCAAGCCACTCAACCGGAACGTCCTTGAAGGAGGCTTTGAGAACCTCTTTCAGCTTGAAACCTCCATGATCGGAGGCAATGGCGATTTTATAAGTCATAGGACAAGGATATATTCTGCCAAGGCCTTTGAAATCAACCAATTTCGTACGCTTAAGCACCAATCCGAAAAGATTTTTTGGCGGCAAAAGTTATGTATATAAATTCTTATTGAAACACCTTCCATCATTCCGGAGGCATTTTTCAGGGCGGTTTCAAGTTTGAAGTGCAACTTCGTTGCACTCACACACCAGATTCCCGATCTGCGCTCGGCACAGCCTCCCTTGTCGGGAATGACAAGCGGGAATTTTAGAAAAAAATGGCAACAGTTGAAACCATTCATAAAAAAGGCTAGGTTCCTTTTGTTTTCTAACACTTTAATACTGAAAAGACAGATTATGACCGTTCGCGTGCGTTTTGCCCCTTCCCCTACCGGATTTCTGCATATTGGCAATGTCCGAACTGCCTTGATTACATGGCTGTTCGCCCGCCGGAACGGCGGATATTTCCTGCTGCGCATTGACGACACAGACACCGAACGCTCAAAACCGGAATTTGAAGCGGCCATTTATGAAAGCCTGACATGGCTTGGTCTCAATTGGGACGAATTGGCCCACCAAAGTAAGCGACAAGACCGCTATGACTCTGTCATTGCTGAACTACGGGCAGCCGGACGCCTTTATCCTTGCTATGAAACACCTGAAGAACTGGCCCTTAAAAGGAAATCTCAGCTTTCCCAAGGCGTTCCTCCTATCTATGACCGCGCCGCCCTGTCGCTTTCAGAAGAACACAAAAAGAAATATGAAGCCGAAGGCCGCAAACCTCACTGGCGGTTTTTGCTCAAAAAGGAACCAATTGCGTGGAACGACCTCATTCGGGGGGAAGTCAGATTCGAAGGGGAAGACCTCTCTGATCCAGTTCTGATCCGCGAGGACGGAACCCCGCTTTACCACCTCTGTTCAGTCATTGATGATATTGACTTTGGTATGACCCATATTGTCCGTGGGGAAGACCATGTCAGCAATACGGCCATGCATATCCAGATGTTTGAAGCGATCGGGGCCCCCCCACCACAATTCGCGCACTTGCCTTTGGTTTCCAATGCCGAAGGCGGAAAATTGTCCAAACGGCTGGGGGCTCTGAGTATCATTGACCTACGAGATATTATTGGGCTTGAGCCTATGGCTATTTCCAGTTTGTTAGCACGTCTTGGAACCTCTGACCCCATTGACGCTTTTACCCATTTGGATGATCTGGTCCAAAGCTTTGATTTTTCCAAGTTTTCGCGGGGAACTCCAAAACTTGACCCTGACGAAATGCTCCGGCTCAACGCCAAGATCCTCCACCAAACAGATTTTGACCATGCCCAGATTCGCTTGGCGCAAATCGGTCTTCCCGATGTGGACGAACCTTTCTGGAACGTGGTTCGCGCCAACCTTGAAAAAATATCGGATATTCAAGATTGGTGGCGCGTGGCAAAGGGGCCGGTTGCCTCTACGCTCGAAGATCCCGACTTTGCAGCACAAGCCGTTGCGTTGATGCCTGCGGCTCCGTGGTCCTCACAGACATGGAAAGAATGGACAGACGCCATCAAATCCACCACGGGCCGCAAGGGGAAAGATTTATTCATGCCCCTGCGCCAAGCCTTGACCGGCATGGACCACGGGCCAGAACTGGGGGATTTATTGCCCCTCATCGGACCGGAAAAGGCCAAATCTCGCTTACTGAAACAAGCCGAACAATAACCATAAAAAATTGACATAGATTCCTCCTTTTGCTAAGGTCCGCGAAAGACATAAGAAAGGAAACTAAGCAATGAAGGATTTTACGGGCACTCTTTGGCCATACGCTGTAGGAGCGGTTATTGTTGGTTTTTTGATTGCAAAACAACAAGAGACACCTCAGTTGCCTGCTGCCGAGCATGAACGAGCAACCATTACGATCCTCTGCGAAAAGTGGGACTTGGCCCAAGCAGAAAATGGGCAATACGACAGCCATTCTGGGGCCCGCCGTGAGGGATGCCGGACGGCTTTCCTCGCCCACTCGCCGTATCCTGAAAATCAGAGTGATGCAGCAAAGAGGCTTGCCGCAGCCGTTGCTGATAAAACCGAAACAGGTTACTACGCACAAAGAAAGAGGCAAGAACTTCACGGGTTAAATCTCAACTAGCCATTCTGGCTCATTTCTTGCTCCGATAAAAAAGAGCTTGCTTGTTAGTTCCTGTTATGTTCTTATATAGAACATAAAGAGAACGTAAGCTTTTTGATATGAAGAAATGAGGTTTGGTATGACATTTGGAATTCGTCTGCGCTATATGCTCCCAACGATAACCCTTCTGGTTTATGCTTATTACGAGGCATGGTCACATTAAAAAGAAGAGGGGAATGGACCTATATTCCCCCGATGTTCAGCCC
>CAYZAR010000139.1:0-4769 GCA_964476455.1 uncultured Micavibrio sp. | reverse complement strand
CCCCATGCTTCCGGTGGGTTCAACCGTTGCCACAGCGTCCCTCTTGATTTCGGGACGCTGTTTTTCTATCTCCACAACATTTGCCTTGGCGTTATACTCGCCGGTCAATTTGACATCCGTTTTTATTTCGGGCGAAACGTTCGATCCAAAAAACGGCCTAGAATCGGATGAAACAATCGGAGTGTTATCACGAAAATCCATTCTTCCAGAAGAAACAGATTCTTTCTGTGCGGAAGCGTACCGATCAACTACAGCACCCTCCATCCTTACTCCCCTGCCAAGGCCTTGCTTCTCCGCAAGTATCTTAGTGTCCTGCACCACACCTTCGCTCGGGTTCTGGAGTTGGTATTTCTCCTCAGGTGTTAGCTTTTCGCCATTCCGCTCTTTTTCTTTTAATGTCAAATACTCCTGCAAGTTTGCCCGACGTTTTTTGGCTTCTTCGCGGGAGATTCCCTCTCTGGCCATCAACTCTTTTTCAAAGGCATCGGCGTTCTTATCGTCTTTGAGGTATTCGTACATGGAGTGCAATTGAGCACCCGAGTATTCCGCATCTCCGATGCGGTGCATTTGTCTGTCCCACATTTCTTGATGGGCCTTAAGTTCCATCGCTTGTTTGGCCTCAAGGACTTTACCTTGCAGTTGGGCGCGAAGAGCGGGGTTTTTGATTTTGGCCAAGTCTTTCTCTGATAGATCGTCCAAATTCCCTTCGGCCAGAAGGACGTTCATTTCCATCAGGGCGTCTGCGCTTTGGGCTTCGGCTGAATCCAGCCGGCCATCGTCTTCGAAAATCTCCCGATTTCTTGCTTCGTACTCAGAGGCTGGGCACGTGTCTCCGCCCTCGCCTGCCCCGCTCGGCAGACCCGTTTGATCCTCTGCATTTGCGCATTTTTCTTTCAGCACGGTTCCCCGAGAATCAGGGGCGGAGAAAAAGAAAAGATCAAAAACAGGAAAATTTGTGAAATTGTAGAAAAACATAAGTTTTGTCTAATATTTTCTCAATTTCGATCCGGCCCGTATCGAAAGTTTGCGTTTTGTGGCGAAAAAGGGTATATTTTATCCAGCTCAAAACAATTAACAGGAGGTTAACCATGTCCCTCACATCAAATTTCCTGCGTAGTGTCGCATTGCCCGCCGTGCTGGCTTTTGGTGCTGTGTCCGCCCCTGCTTTGGCCGATGTTCCGGCTGTGGGTCAATGCGGCCCAGCTGAAGTTGTAAAAACTGAACTAACGAAGGCAGGGTACGGCAACTATTTTGTATACGAGGTAAAGCTTTTTGACGAAAAAACAAACGCCGCAAGGTGGACACGGCAGTCCGTAGTTGCCAATGATACTCTGGCTAAAGGGTATCACGTCGGTCGCCGTGGGGATTCCGACGATCAATTATGCGTGCTCGGTTCCTTAAACAATATTATTCTTGCTGACCCTGCCCGTCAGGCGGCGATTGGCAAGGTCGATGTGAGGTTTTATAAAAATCAACCGAAAGCAGATATTAAAGGCGGCATCAACCGTGCACTTGATGGTGCGGCTACAAGCGCGATGTATCCAGCGGTTCAGGCTCGTGTCAAAGAAAGCAATGGCGGTGAAGGGTATATGACAATAATTCTCAACCCTCAGACCCACGAAGGAGCCCGTCTATTTTCTGAGCTTTCTGGTACTTTTTTTGCAGGAAACACTCAGCTAGAAGCAGGCAAGAAGGAGAGAACGGGCTTTACTCCCTTAGCCGAGAAGGCTTTGGCCCAAACTAACACGGGAGAAAAGCGGGTCGACCTCAACGGGGGGCCACTCGTGGCAGCGGTTGGACCTAGTCTGCGGTGATGCGCTACATCCAGCCTGCGGCGGCAACCTTGGCCGCTGTCGGTTGGGCGGTTGCGATGACAGCGGGTTTGGCCTCCTCTGGCTCTGGTTTTTTCTCTTCTTTGATGTCTGCATTGGCAGCCTTCTTGAAGTCGTTGTCTAGGGAGACCTCGGTCTTGATAGCGGGTTCATCCTCGTAGCTTGCCGTAGTCGGGGCGAATGTGTTGGCGTTCCTGCCCAGAGCGTTCTCGGATCTTGCGTTGCTTACTCGTTCATCGAGCCCCTTGGTCTTGCTGTAATTCTGCTCTTCCTCTTTCAACAAAGTAATCGCCGGAGCGAGTTTCGGATCATTCCGTCTGTCGTAATCTGCTTGTTCTTGCGGGGTCAGAACCGCGTTCGGGTCAAGCTCTTTCTTTTTCACGACCTCCAACGTCCGCGCCGCTTGATCCAGTTTTTTCTCGGCTTCGGGCTTTGATATCCCTTCCTGCTTGCTGAATTTTTCCACCAGCTTTGCTTTTTGCTGGGGGTCTGCCATCATTCTCAGAATGTTGTCGACCTGCCGACTGTTTAACTTTGTTCCGGCAACCTGGCAGATGACACCCCCCCTATCCCATGCCTGTTGACGCATGGCAATGTCTTGAGCCCTGATTTCCGCTGCTTGTTTGGCCTCAAGGACTTTACCTTGCAGTTGGGCGCGAAGAGCGGGGTTTTTGATTTTGGCCAAGTCTTTCTCTGATAGATCGTCCAAATTCCCTTCGGCCAGAAGGACGTTCATTTCCATCAGGGCGTCTGCGCTTTGGGCTTCGGCTGAATCCAGCCGGCCATCGTCTTCGAAAATCTCCCGATTTCTTGCTTCGTACTCAGAGGCTGGGCACGTGTCTCCGCCCTCGCCTGCCCCGCTCGGCAGACCCGTTTGATCCTCTGCATTTGCGCATTTTTCTTTCAGCACGGTTCCCCCCTCAGAGAACATGAAACGTTTGTCACGAGTTCATGATACCTCTGAGAGGTTAAAATATCGTTTATTATGAAAATAGTAAACGCGCCGTTAATATTCCATCAAATTGAAGATATATTCGGCAAATTTCCTGTCCTTCGCCCCTGTGTTGATTGACCCCATGTACTAATCTTAACATCAATAGTTGATAAATATCAACTATTGATGTTAAGTGACGATCATATAGATGTTTATTCGCGCTCATTACTTCTCATCACCCATCTTGAGAGCTGCAATAAAGGCACTTTGCGGAATTTCAACATTGCCAAATTGACGCATCTTTTTCTTCCCTTCTTTCTGCTTGTCTAGCAGCTTGCGCTTTCTCGTAACATCACCCCCGTAGCATTTGGCAGTTACGTCCTTACGCATGGCAGAAAGATCTTCGCGAGCAATAACCTTTCCACCCAAGGCCGCCTGAATCGCAATTTTGAACAATTGGCGGGGAATGAGATCTTTCAAGCGTTCGCAAAGTTGACGCCCTCGCCGCTCGGCTTGGGACCGGTGAACAATCATCGCGAGCGCATCAACAGGTTCAAGGTTAACCAAAATCTCCATCTTGACCAAATCGCCTTGGCGAAAATCTTCAAGGTGATAGTCAAAGCTAGCATAACCCCGCGAAATGGATTTAAGCCGATCGTAAAAATCAAACACAACTTCGTTAAGAGGCAAAAGATATTCAAGCATCGCCCTCGCCCCAACATAGGACAAGTTGATTTGAGAGCCGCGCCGTTCTTCACAAAGTTTAAGCAAACCCCCGACATATTCGTCAGGCGTAAGAATTGTGGCTTTGATCCACGGCTCTTCGATTTTGCTGATCCGCTGAGGCTCCGGCATATCCACCGGATTGTAAATGTCCTGAACTGTACCATCGGTGCGGGTGATCTTGTAAACCACACTTGGCGCAGTCGGGATAAGGTCGAGGTTGAATTCCCGCTCAAGCCGCTCTTGGATGATTTCCATGTGCAAGAGACCAAGAAACCCACAGCGGAATCCCATACCCAGAGCCTGAGAATTTTCCTGTTCGTAGTGTAGAGAAGCATCATTCAAGGCAAGCTTGCCAAGGCATTCACGCAGTTTCTCAAACTCGGAAGAATCAATAGGAAAGAGCGAACAAAACACCATAGGGATCGAAGGTTTGAACCCGGGCAAAGGAACAACTTTGTCGGCCAAACGGTCATCGGTAATAGTATCCCCGACCTTGGTCTCGGAAATATCCTTGATTGCGGCCGTGATAAACCCCATCTCTCCAGTTTTAAGTTCGTCTAACAAAACGTGTTTGGGAGAAAAAATTCCCACACGATCAACTTCACGCGTGGCTCCGGTGTTCATAAAGCGGATTTTTTGGCCCTTACGCAACGTACCATCCATAACCCGAACCAGAATAACCACACCCAGATAGGCATCATACCATGAGTCAACCAGCAAGGCTTTGGTTGGAGCTTCTGGATCACCCGACGGGGCCGGAAGCCTCTTGGCAATAGCCTCTAACAAGTCTTTAATGTTGAGCCCAGTTTTCCCCGAAACGCAGACGGCATCCGAAGCATCAATCCCAATCACATCCTCAATCTGGCTCCTAACTCGTTCAACATCGGCAGCCGGAAGATCAATTTTGTTAATGACGGGAATAATTTCGTGGTGGTTCTCAATCGCCTGATAGACATTGGCCAGAGTTTGCGCCTCTACCCCTTGGGTAGAATCAACAATCAGCAAAGACCCTTCGCAAGAAGCCAACGAACGCGAAACTTCATAGGCAAAATCAACGTGCCCGGGCGTATCCATCAAATTATATTGATACGTCTCGCCATCATCGGCGGTATAGTTCAAACGAACGGTCTGAGCTTTAATAGTAATACCGCGCTCTCGCTCGATCTCCATGTTATCGAGAATCTGTTCTTTCATCTCGCGCTTTTCAAGACCGCCGCAACTCTCGATCAGGCGATCCGCCAGAGTCGACTTTCCGTGATCAATATGAGCAATAATCG
>CAYZAR010000138.1:2032-4784 GCA_964476455.1 uncultured Micavibrio sp. | reverse complement strand
GCCAAGAGGGGCTGGAGTTGGTTCAAGGGGTTGAACCCGATCTGATTATCTGTGATCGGGCGATGCCAGTTATGTCGGGGTATCAGCTTTTGGAACGTATTCGGGGCGGTTATCCTCAATATAGCACTCTTCCCTTCATCTTTTTGACGGCTCTTTCTGATCCTCGGGATCGCCATTCCGTAGATCACTTGAATCCAACGGCGTATCTTGAAAAACCCGTTAACCTTGAAAAACTTGCTGAAACGGTTCGGAAAGTTTTGGCAGCCTAAGATGATTTCTTTTTTATACTTTTTTCGCGGGTTTTCCGTTCTGTTGCTTGTTGTTTTGCTTCCTGCCTGCGCTTCCGGCGAGAGTCCGCTGGTGCGTAGTGGCTTCAAGGCGGATTATGTCGTGGTACAAAAACACGATCGTGTTCTTTCGTTGTGGGCAAATGGCAAAATCATTAAATCTTACCCCATCCTTGCTCTTGGGGCTGATCCGCTTGGCCATAAACGTCAAGAAGGTGATAAAAAAACGCCCGAAGGCCACTATTACATTGATGATAAGCACGAAAGCAAAAATTTTCAGAAATTCCTAGAAATTTCCTATCCGAATGAAGAAGACAAGAGTCTGGCCAAGGCACGCCATGTGCGGGCAGGGGGGAATGTCGGTATTCATGGGGATCGTGGCGGTTGGGATGGTTTTATTCAACGGTTTGACAGCAGTTGGACAGATGGATGTATCACTCTTCGGAACGATGATGTTGAGGAAGTCTATGGTCTTGTCTCTGTCGGGACCCCCATCTGGATCAAGCCTTAGTGTCCATCTATAAAGTTTCCATCTATGGACTGCAAATGGTGGTTTCCTGCGCTTCCGTTGCTTAAGTACCTTGATGTACGTTCCGCTACGGTTCTCGGAAATCTGCCGTTTTCGTCACATATCTGGAACTTTCTGGATGGACACTTAAATCTAACGTTCTTCTGCCTTGTGGTCGGACGTGATGCGGGCTTTGCGGAGTTCTGGAGTTAGGAGAGCCGTTGTGGCTACGACAAGCAAAGTTGCAAATCCTCCAGCCACGATGGAAGGAACCAATCCTAAGGCTCTTGCGGCGACACCCGATTCAAAAGCCCCGATTTCGTTGGACGATGTGATGAACATACTGTTGACCGAGGATACCCGTCCGCGCAGATGATCGGGGGTAAGGAGCTGCATGATAGTCATGCGGATGATGGCTCCTATGCCGTCAAATAATCCGCTCAGAGCTAAGAAAAACAGGGATAAGTAGAAAGATGTGCTATAGCCAAAACCAATCATGCAAAAGCCAAACCCCGCAACAACCCACAAAAGGCGGGTCCCCGAAAGGGTATTCATGGGCTTTAGTGCAAAGTAGATAGCCACGAGAATAGCCCCAGTTGCTGGGGCAGCACGCAAGGCTCCCAAGCCTTCTGAACCGACATGAAGAACTTGGTCGGCAACAGCTGGAAGCATGGCGGTGGCTCCCCCGAACAGGACGGCGAACATATCAAGTGACATAACGGATAGTAAAATCCGATTGCGCAAAATAAATTTCCAGCCTTGGGTGACACTTTTCAGAAAGGGCTCCCGCAGTTTCTTTTCGATGTGGGAAAGGTCAATTGTTAATAAAGAGGCGGAAAGAAAAGAAAGAGCCAGCAAGCTAGCGGGAAGTGTCCACGCGCTTCTTTCCCCAAGAAGCCCGTAAAGCAGTCCGGCAAGAGCAGGGCCGCAAATATTGGCAATTTGAAAACCGCTATTGATCCAAGCGGTTGCTGAAGGAAGATCTTTTCGCTCAACAATATGCGGGATTATAGAAAAAAAGGAAGGGGGAAGGTAAGCCCGGGCAAGGCCGGAGACAAAGACACCGCTAAAAATACAAATCAGTAAGACTTGATTAGAAAGATCTATGAAATGTCCGCCAACCAGCAAAAGGAGGAATGTATTCAGAGCAAGGGTGGCCAAGGAAAAACGAAGGACAGTATGGGGTTTGTTGCTATCAACAATATGTCCGGCAAAAAAGGCATTCGCAATAGCTGGGACAGCCTCGGTCAAGCCAATCAGCCCAAGCAACAAAGGACTGTGACTTAGGGAATAGACCTGCCAGCCAACAATCACGGCTTGCGATTGAAGGGCCATGGAGGTTAAAACTCTGGAAAGGAACATCAGCCTGAAGTTTGGCAGACGAAAGAGAGTCAAGGAATAAGTCTTCATAGGGCCTTTTAGGCCATAGGCCTAGGAAATGTCAATCATTCATCCTTCTGCTCTTTGGGCTCTGCGTGTCCAACAACGCGCCATGCAGAGGGATAAGCTGTGCGGATAGATCTCTCCAACGTATCAACAGCATCGTGGGTTGCTGCTACAGAGGTTTCAGATTCAACAAGGCAATGAAAAATAATGATTGTTCCGAAAGGGGTTGTCCGTGCCCGAACATCATGAGGGTTTTGCAGTAAAGGAACTTGCTTTGCGTTTTCTTCAACCAACGATTTGATGACCAAGAGAGTTTCGGTAGAAACATCCTCTCCCTCAATGCCTTTGGTTTGTAGGGGTTCAATATGGGTTTCAACCTCTATGTCATCTCCTAACTCTGAACGGATGAAGGTTTCGAGTTGGGATGCAATATCATGGGCAACGGCCAAGCTCTGATTGCCGTCCACTTCCAGATCAAGCCCAACTGAGAGCCTTCCCGCCACCTGATGCACGGTTACATGGTGAATGGCAAGCCGCAGCATCAGTATTTGGTCCACTGGCGCGGCTACCC
>CAYZAR010000138.1:0-2022 GCA_964476455.1 uncultured Micavibrio sp. | reverse complement strand
GAATGGCAAGCCGCAAATTAGCGGCAATAATTCCAATTCGGTCATGGACGGTCTCGCTATCTAAAGCAACCGGATGAGTGGAGACCATAACTTCGGCCTCAGAAAAGTCTTTCTGGATAAGTTCCGTTACAAGGTCTTTGGTTTCCTTGACTTTTTCCAAAGGGAGGCTTCGACTAAGTGAAATATCCAGATCAACAAACATGACACTTCCTGCGGGCCGTACCCGAACGCGATTAACGTGGATCACGGCAGGGATGTCGTCTAAGGCTTTGCGAATGTTTTCACTAACTCCAGCGGGAGCGGCATCAATCAAGGTATCAATGGTCCGTCGCCCAAGTGTCCACCCTGCTTTGCAAACAAAGAGAGAAACGCCAATTGCAGCAAAAGAGTCTCCCTCCGGCCAGCCAAGAGCAACCAATCCAAGGCCAAGCAAAACGACCCCCGAACTCAAAACGTCCGAGGAAAAATGAAGGGCATCGGCTTCTAAAGCCTGACTTTTGGTTTCTTTTGCTACGCGAGAGAGCGTTTTTGCTCGCCAAATATCGATCAGGATGGAAGATGAGATAACAGCAATTGACCACCAAGTAACCTCCACGTGGTGGTCTTGCGGGGAAAGTAGGCGATTTACAGCTTCGTACATAATCCAGATACTGGTCAGAAAGAGTAGACCCGTCTCGGCAAGGGCGGTGACGCTCTCAATCTTCCCGTGTCCATAGGGGTGGTCTTCATCGGCAGGTTTATCGCTGATCCGAACAGCCATATACGTCATAACGGTTGCGCCAAGGTCAAGCAGAGAGTGTATCCCCTCGGAAATCAAACCAAGGCTTCCGGTTAGAAGTCCAACGCTAAATTTGCTTACCGTCATGAAAGCGCTAGCCCAAATCGAGGTTAGGGCAACAGTTTCTTTTTCAGTAACCATTGGTAATCTCCTTGCTTTTGTAAGACTCTTGATTCTGAAACTAAAAGGTATAGGCTAACTGGTCATGAGGTTCATTGTTTTTCTTTTGATTGTAGCAATTTCTGTTGGCGGTTATGCGGCCAACGCTTGCGCTTTTGACCAAGTGGTCAAGAAAAATGTCTCATCTTGTCACGAGGGGCTTTCCCAATCAGAAAAAGGGACCCCACAAAAAGCACTCTCGAAAAATTTGAGTGCCCATGTGTGTTGTGCGCCGTATCTTGTCCCTATCATCGAGGTTTTTAACATTTCTTCTTCGGTGCTTAAGGTTGAAAAACCCGAAGTCGATGCCAAGAAGCATGGGGAATTTTTTTATCCCCCCTTTCGCCCTCCATCCGCGTAGTCGCAAATTTTTTCTGAATTTAATAATTTGCTACATATTCAATGTGTTATGGAGATTAAAATGATTGTATTTCAAACAAAAAATCTTTTTGCTGCCCTTGCTATGTTCGTAGCTCTTTCCTTGCCAATTGCGGCACAGGCCGGAGAAAAAGACATGGCCAGTATGGACCACGCGACGATGTCTTCATCGCCGGATAATCTGTATGCCCAAGCAATGGAAACCATGCACGCAGGAATGGCTGCGGCTCCAACCACAGGCAATGCGGATGTTGATTTCGTAACTGGAATGATTCCTCACCACCAAGGGGCGGTCGATATGGCCAAGGTACTCTTGGAAAAAGGAACAGATCCAGAGCTTAAGGAATTGGCCAAGGGTATCGTGGCTGCTCAAGAGAAAGAAATTGCCTTCATGAATGAATGGCTGAAAAAACACTCTGACAAAAAATAAGAGACAATTTTAAGAAGACAGGCCCTCTCAAGGGCCTGTTTTTTTATTACTGGTCTTCAGGAGCAGGGGGCCTGACGCGAACCAAAAATTGAGTAGGGGGCGAAAGTTGAGGAGAGTTTTTGGACGGTGCAACTTTTGGATGTCCTGCAGCAAAGAAATCGTTTTCTACCATCATGTTCATGAGAGAAGCATCGGTGACGTTGATAAGGAAGTAATCTGGAATGTATCTTTGCTCGCCGCCAGTGATGGCAGCAAAGTGGTCATAGACCAAGTGGCG
>CAYZAR010000137.1:0-4800 GCA_964476455.1 uncultured Micavibrio sp. | reverse complement strand
CCGTTCGTGCCAGCGTCCTACGGACGCGCCAACGGGATGACGAATAAGTAACTATAGACTTAGCTATATGACACGAAAAAGACCCGCTGTCTATAAAATTATGAAAAACATTAAGGTTTTTGGCGGGGATACCCCTTCAAACGCTCTGGCCCAATTGTTCTCAATAATTCGCGCACTTCTTGTCGGGCAGACAGGGCAGACATCGTCATAGAATGGTCAGGGTCTTCTTTCATATCCAAAAGCGTGAGACCTTTGAGGAACATCTCCCGAAAGGTTACCCGTTCGCCAAACCCCGGGGCAAGGCGGAAATGGAACAACTGAGAAAGTCTTTCGAGCATCTCTCCCATTTCTCGCTTGTTACGCGCATCCAAAGAAGAGAGGCGGTTCCGCATGACAATCCAGTCCGTTTCAATTCCATCGCGCTGCATTTTGATTTTTTTCTGATCGAAAACCATGTTGGTATAAACTGAAGCCGAGAGGACTTCTCTGGTTTCTGGATTGATCCGCGCCAATACATCCAGATCAACAAAGGAATCGTTGAGCGGTGTAATGAGCGTGTCGGCGTAGGAATGGGCCAACTGACCAAGATAAGTATCCGACCCCGGGGTATCAATGACAACAAAGTCGGTGCTGTTCCCAAGTTCTTCCAAGGCCATCATCAAAAAAGCATGGTCGCTGGCTTCTTGTTCTGCGACGGTGGGGGCTTTGCTGCGCTCGATCGGCATATGGAAGGGGCTGGGGAGAGAGTGGCTTGTGCGGGTGATATAATCAAAACGGTTAGCCATATAGCGAGTCAGTGTTCCTTGGCGGGCATCAAGGTCAATACTGCCAACGCGGTAGCCAAGGCGTAACAGGCCAACAGCAACATGCATGGCGGTTGTGGATTTCCCTGAACCTCCCTTTTCATTTCCTAAAACAATAATATGCGCTGTTGACTTCATGAAAGGACTTAATCTTCCGCCATTATGCGGCCTTTCCTGAATTTTTCAATCCCTCTGGATTTTGGGATACGCCAAAGTTATTCCTTTGTCTCTTTTGTTTTTGCTTCTTTATTATTTGTCTTCATTTTTTTCTTTTTGGCTTCTTCTGTTTGTTTGGTCACTTCGGCCGCTGTTACACCTTTTTTGGCAAGGTTGTAATCTGCGGGCTCGTTGAGTGTCCGAATGATCCGAATGTTTCGCTCAATCTCTTTGCGGCTGGGGTCCTTGGCTTTGGCCTTATACAGCATATCAAGAGCTTTGTCGGTGTATCCTTGTGCGGCAAGGTTAAGGGCCAGATTATTCATGACGGGAACGTCATCATCACCCTTCCATATTTCAAGAGCCTTGCGCAATGCGGATTCTGCCGTCGGATGTTTCTCTTGCGCATCTAACGCAATGCCTAGAATGTGCCAAGCGCGGTAGTTGTTTTCATCAGCTTTGATGGCGCGGCGGGCGGAATTTTCAGCAGACAAAAACTTGCCGTTTTCAAGTTGCAAAGCTGCCGTTTCGGCATAGACCAACGTTGGGACGTTTTTTTGCTTAACGAGAGGAGCGAGAATCTGCTCGGCTTTTTTTAAGTTCCCGCTCTCACGCAAGGCTTTGGCATAGCGGGCTGCAATAATCGGGTCGTTGCCATGCGTGCTGTATAAGCTCTCAATCGAAGAAAGGCTTTCACGACGTTCGCCATAGAGAACGGTCTTGTCCACTTTTTTGACGTTAGGCAAAGTTGCGACTGGGGCTCCTTCCTCTGCAGGTCCTGAACTGCACGCTGATAGAGAGATACTGGCTAGAACGGCAAGAAGAGCGAGGGAAGCTTTGCGCGAGATCATTATTAATAGTCCTACATGTATTGTGGGTAACGAAAGAGAAAGATTTTTAAGTTATTGCATAGGCTCTGCGGGAGGGGCCGAAGCCTCTGTTCCACTTGAGGAAGCCTCGGTCGGAGCAACTGGGGACTCGGTAGCTGAGGCCTCTTGAACCACGCTGACTTCGTGGCACATATCTGGACAATAATAAACGCTGAATCCCTTGCAAGAAGCGTCCCCATCAGCACAAGCGCGGCGGATGCGGATATACTTCTTCTGAGGGGCAGCGATGATAACGTGCCTCTGCATAATGACATTTCCATCATTGTCGAGAGCTTTGAAAAAAGTTGCCCCGGGTTTTTTGGGAATGACGATCAAGGTGCGGTTGGTATCTGGAACAACACGCAAATGTTCTTCACTTCCCACAATTACGTTGACGGCATCACGGGTCAGGTGAACAATTTCGGGTTTGTCTGGAGTAATTTTCAGAGGGAGGTCTTCCACAGTCTCACCTATAACTGAGGAGGCAACGGTCACGCCTTCTGCCCCATCAAGGTCTTTTTCACTGATCGAGGGAATGATGGTTGTATTGGTGATCTGGGCGGTGGTGGCCTCTGGTGCGCCGGGGACAGAGTTTTCAGGCACATCTCCCCCTGCAGCGGGTTCCGTTCCGAGAGCAGAGCTCTCGGCAGGAGTTAGTGCCGAAGAGGAAACAGGGAAAACTCCGCTCTTGAGTGCAAAGGGGGCCGCAATGGCACACGCGAGAACAACAGGTAGAATGATCTTGGGGCTCAACATTTTTGAAGTCCATCAGAAGTGGAGGAAAAGCCGAAACGGCAAAAAACGCAGTAGCTCTCAGTATATCCTCAGAATCCTTAAGGGTCACCTTCTTTTTACTAAAGGTTTACATATCTTGAATATATTTCGTCCCGCTTACCCAAAATCTAGATCAAGCGGCCTCGCGGAAGGAAACGCCTTTGCTTTTCAGGAGGTCTTGAAGTTCCTTTGTTTCATACATTTCTTTGACAATGTCGCAGCCTCCGACAAATTCCCCTTTGATATAAAGTTGGGGAATGGTTGGCCAGTTGGCAAATTCTTTGATGCCTTGACGAATCTCTTCATCTTCCAGCACGTTGATTCCCTTGAAGGCGATCCCAAGGTTAGAGAGGACATGAACCACTGCTGCCGAGAATCCACATTGAGGAAAAACTGGCGTTCCTTTCATGTAAAGAACCACATCATTCTCGCTGAGGTCGGCTTTGATTTGGTCAAATATAGCTTGGGACGTCATTGTTTTTTATTCCTTTTGGTCTGTTACACGGTTGGCACAGAGGTTTGCACAGACAAAGCGTGCAACTCTCCGCGCAGTTTATCTCCCAAAGCCGCATACACCATTTGGTGCTGCTGGATTCGGCTCTTGCCTGCAAAGGCCGATGAGGTCACATGAACGGCATAATGGTCACCATCCCCTGCGAGGTCAATAATTTTGACCGAGCATTCCGGCAAAGCTGACAAAATCATCTGTTTGATGATAGCAGAGTCCATAGGCATTGAGGGTCCTTTCTTTCTGGTGCAGAGGGATGTTTTGAAGAAATAGTAACAAAGTTACAAGGGTTTTGGGGCAAAGAAGCAAATATTATCTTGCAAGACAATATTTTCAATAATATCGTTAGGTGTTATTTTTAGAAAAAATAGGGTGTTTTTCAGAGTATGTCACGTTTTTATCAAAACTCTAGAGACCATCTCCTTGATTTTTTTAGGGGATTGAGAAGTGAAGCCCATATCGGCCCAAAGATATTTGCTTGGAAATTTGGAGAAGTTCTGGAGAGAAACAACAGATATCCTAACACATTGGTGACGGTGTTTTATCTTGCCGCACGGGCGACAACGGATTCGGCGTTTGCCTGTTTTGCAAACGATGGGGCGCGTCAAGCCGGAAAAGCAGCGTTGCTGCAAAAGCTGGAGAAATGGTGTGCTGTAGCCAGTGGGAAGATGGGAATGTTTGACCATCGGTCTCTCAGCAATTTGATGGGGGCTTTTTATGCTTTGCGCGTTCGTCCCCCAGAAAATTTTCTGGAGAGCTGGGCCAAAAGGGTTCCTTCTCAATTAAAACCAGAGAACTACGTTAGTCTGCAGGAGATAACAACAGCCTTGGCGGGTCTGGCTATTTATCCAGATGAAAAAGTTTCAAAGGCCTTAGTTTCAGGGACAGAAGAACTAGGAAGGTCATTGAGGCAGCGGGACGTTTTAGAATATCTCTATCGGCTGGCTGTTCTTGATTCGTTATGTTTGGATGCGGGGCAAACGTCCTTGAAAACAGCGGCGCAAGATCTTGCGCATCTGGTTGCCTCGCGCGTGTTGAGCACAACAAATGGCAAGGGAGCCTCTGCCTTGTCCACTCCTGAGCGGAGACAGTTATTGACTGTTCTCGAATGGTTTTCTGAAGAACCAATAAAGGGGATAGAGGCTCCGTATGAGAATGGGACATCCTCTGCTTCCGAAGGTGGGTTGCGTAAGAGTTTTGAGGCGGCGGGGGCATCTCCGCTAGTGCCTTTTACTTGTTCTCAAACCGGTCACAAATTTGATCTGGCCATGAAGTTCGGAGCGCGGGCGCAGCGGTCCGTACTTATCGAATATGATGGACCTTGCCATTTTGTTCGGGGCGTGAAAGGGGATGTTTTTTATGACGGGAATACAATTCTTCAAACACGGCTGCATGGAAAAACTTTGCCGGAAGAGGTCATTGTTCGGGTTCCTTATTTTGTTCATGGGAACCAAAAAGAAAATGACCAAATGTGGTATTGGGCTAGTGAGGCAATCGAAGAGGCGGCATCTGGAATTTATCAACTTGAGGAGACAGGGAAGCTTACTCCATTTTGCGATGTGATACAAAAGCCTTTGAACTATATGGTTGGCCCCAAAATTTAGATAATGGTCATCCCCGACAAGGGAAGTCTTGCTGACCGCAGATCGGGGATCCGGTGTGATGGGTGCAGCGAAGCTGCACAAGATTC
>CAYZAR010000136.1:429-4811 GCA_964476455.1 uncultured Micavibrio sp. | reverse complement strand
CTACTCAAGGGTGTAAAGTGGGAGAAATTATTCTGGGCCATTGCCAAGTTTGTAATAATCCCGATACCATTTTACGAAGTTCTGGATGCCGATTTTAAGAGGGGTAAATGGTTTGAACCCCGTCACTCTTGCAAGGTCATCGGTATTGGCAAAGGTGGAATACACGTCTCCCGCTTGCATGGGGAGAAGGTTTCTTTGGGCTTTGATTCCGATTTCGTCTTCGAGCAAGCCGATCATGTTCATTAAGTCTTCCGGCTGATTGTTACCGATATTATAAATGCGGTAAGGCGCATTGCTGGTCGCCGGATCAGGATCATCACTCGACCATGTACTGTCTGGTTCAGGAAGAATCTGGCTCAGGCGCGAAACCCCTTCGACAATGTCATCAATATAAGTGAAGTCTCGTTTCATATTACCGTGATTATAAACATCTATGGGCTTGCCTTCGTAAATGGCCTTGGTGAATTTGAACAAAGCCATGTCGGGACGGCCCCACGGTCCATACACAGTAAAAAAGCGCAGACCTGTACAAGGCAAGCGGTAGAGATGGGCGTAAGTGTGCGCCATGAGTTCATTTGCCTTTTTGGTTGCGGCGTAAAGGCTGATCGGATGGTCCACCGTGTCGTGAACAGAAAACGGAATCTTGGTATTTGCTCCATATACCGAAGAGGAAGATGCAAACAAAAGATGCCGGACTCCGTTATGGCGACACCCCTCGAGAATGTTCATAAATCCTGTGACGTTGCTATCAATATAGGCGTGCGGATTTTCAATCGAATACCGAACGCCGGCTTGCGCGGCAAGGTTAATAACAATGTCTGGCTGAGAGGTTCGAAACAGATCAGCCATGCCTAGCTTGTCTGCAAGGTCAAGGCGGTGAAAGGTAAAGTTCGGCAATTCAGACAAAATTTTGAGCCGATCTTCCTTCAAACGCGGGTCATAATAGCTGTTGACGTTATCAAGCCCCGTAATCTGGGCGGTCGGAAAATCATGAGCCAAGCGGCGGGCTAGATGAAACCCAATAAACCCCGCTGTTCCGGTCACAAGTATTTTTGAAGATTGCATTAAAAAGCCTTAATTTTTGAGATGTTGAGAACCAGCGTTTTCGCCAAGGGGCCCCTCGCAAGGCAGACGAAAATTAACACCATATTAAGTCAATTTCTATACGATTACTGGTAACAACAATAAAATTTAGAGTGTGTGTCATGTTTGAAAAATGCGACTTTATCCTTGGGGATGGGGGCTCGATTGTCATCGTGGTTCCAACCCAACTGCCTAAAGATCTGCCTCTGACGTTGGAGGTCCACAGGCGGGGGATTGTTTTCCTCTCAGGGGAAGTAGAAGTCGGGTCTGTCCCCTGTGAGCGGGCGGATATTTTGCAAAGACTGATTAACATTGCCAAGGTGGGCTTGATTGAATTTTTGAACGGTATCCCGCGCTTTCCGGCCTATATTACGTCGGTTGCCGCGATTTCAGTGAAATGTGAAGCGGCCTAGGTCGCAAAAGGGGTAGGGTTATGGGGCCAGAGGTCAAAGGGGTTGAGGTTGGAATGTCGATCGGGGCAGCGTTGCTTGGCGGCGAGGTTAGCTATGTGAGTGATGATCCATCCTCGCCCATGGCGTGCGGCGTTCGGAATGAATTGGGAGTTCAAGGGAAGTGCGTTGCGGTGCAAGGGCCAGAATCTTCCCCGAATCGTACGGCATTTAATATGGTAAGTTGTAATTTGAGCGTACCGGCTGCTCCTACTCCGGCCCCTGTTCCGGCTCCGGCCCCTCAGGTTTCTCAGACATTTTCAGCCTAAACAGGCTTTTATTTCTGCGTTTATAACTTAAGTCTATGATTATTTATACAATGGATGATCTCTCATGCCAAAACCCGTTTCGCAATCCACCCAGCATATTATGATGACAGAGCCTTTGGGGTTTTTGTCCAACCCCCAGACAATGGAAACCAACACCTATCAGGAGGAAAACTCGGCGGATTTGCGCTCGATTCAGGACCGTGCGCGGGCAGAGTTTCGCCTTCTTCGGGATCGCTTAGTCGAGGCCGGAATCATTGTAACCACGGTCCTTGGCCACCCAGAAAGCCCTGATGACGTTTTTTGCAACAACTGGATTTCAACGCAAAAAGACCGCGGCGGGAAGGCTTCGCTGGTTTATTACCCGATGCTGGCTCAAAATAGACGAATTGAGCGTCGCCCAGAGATTATGACTATGCTGGAGGAGCTATATCCGGTAGCCTTAGATCTCTCCAAGGAAGAGTTGAACGGAAGATACCTCGAATCAACCGGATCTTTGTGGATGGACCGCGTGAACCGCGTTGCCTATTGCGCGATTTCTCCGCGAACGAATGAAGATTTGGCCCGCGAATGGTGCGCTCGTATGGATTTCGAGTTTCTACCCTTTCATACCCGCAATCATACCGGAAAGCCCGTTTACCATACCGATGTCATGATGTTCATCGGAACGGGCTATGCAGGGGTATGTCTGGAGTGCATTTTGCCAGAAGACCGCGAGAAAGTGGCGGCGAAGCTCTCTTTAACCCATGAGGTCATCCCCATTAGTCTCGCGCAGCTTAAATCTTTCTGCGGAAATTCTCTGGAACTGGTTGGAAGCGGCGGGGCCTTGAAGCTCATCATGTCCGGAGCCGCATACCGCGCCTTGACGGAGGCGCAGAAAAAGGCTTTGCTCAGATATGTTTCAGAGATTGTCTGGGCGGACATTCCCACAATCGAGAAATATGGCGGTGGCTCGGCCCGCTGTATGTTGCTTGAGCTTCATCACTAGACAAGAAGGTTTTTCTTTTTATGTGTGGGATTGCCGGGCTGTATGCCCTCGGGGCATTGAGTTCCCCTTCTGATTTGTGGACGGTGGCTCAAGCCATGACCGATGCCATACCTCACCGTGGCCCCGATGATGATGGTCATTGGCAAGACCCCGATCATCCAGCTTTGGTCCTAGGCCAGCGGCGGTTGGCTATTCTTGATTTATCTCCTCTTGGTCATCAGCCTATGCCGTCCCCCTCCGGTCGCTATTGGTGCGTTTATAATGGGGAGATTTATAACTACCTTTCCATTTAAGCTGAAATGAAGAAACTAGGGCATAGCTTTAAGGGGCGTTCCGATACCGAAGTTTTTTTGACCGCTGTTGACCAATGGGGGTTAAACCAAACTTGCCAGAAAATCATCGGGATGTATGCCTTCCTGATTTGGGACCGGAAAACCAGAACCTTGCATTTGATGCGCGACCGTCTCGGCAAAAAGCCGCTGTATTTCGGTTGGGCGGGTAAGACGCTGGTCATGGGGTCAGAGCTGAAAGTTCTCATGGCTCATCCTGACTTCGTGCGGGACATAAACCCTGACACTTTGCGGGTCTATATGAAATACGGATTCATGCAGGCCCCTCATTGCATTTTTCGTCAGGTCTGGACCTTGCCCCCCGGGGCGCGGATGTCGCTTCCCGTTCAATCGCTGGTGGCCGGAGAAGACCTTTCGCAAAAAATTGAATTTTACTGGGACTTGCCAAAAATTATTGAGACGGCAAGGGCTCATCCCAACCTTCGTTCAGAAGAAGAAATTGTCGAAGAATTTGATGCCTTGTTGCGGCAATGCGTTCGGCAGAGAATGATTGCAGATGTTCCTCTCGGTGCATTCCTGTCCGGCGGAATCGATTCAAGCACTGTGGTTGCTTTGATGCAGCAAATATCGGATCGTCCGGTCAAAACCTATGCGATTGGCTTTGAAGAAGAGCCCTTCAACGAAGCCCCCTTTGCCAAGGAAATTGCGCGACACCTCGGGACGGATCATCACGAAATGATTGTGAGCAGTCAAGATGCTTTGAATGTCGTGCCGAAACTTCCTGATATTTATGATGAGCCCTTTGCCGATTCTTCACAGATTCCAACCTATCTTGTTTCCAAATTCGCCCGCGAGAGTGTAACGGTTGCACTTTCTGGCGATGGCGGAGATGAGATGCTTGGCGGCTATAGACGGCATATGATCGTGCCCGGGATTTGGTCGAAAATCAGGTGGTTGCCATACCCTTTGCGGCTCGGTGTGGCCAGTCTTCTGAGCGGCGTTCCGCAAGACAAATGGGATTCTCTCTTTCCTGCGCATCCTTCGCAAGGGCTCAGATTCCACCGTCTCGCCGGAATGCTTCGCAAGAAGGATTGCTTCGGAGTTTATGATTATCTTTTATCCATGCAGCCAGATTATGATCTGATTGTATCTGGCGGTCGTGACCCAATCACGCCGCTTTATGATCCTCGGCGCGATGTTCGTGGTCTTGGTTTCGCCGAACAGATGATGTTCAAAGATACCATGTCCTATCTGCCCGATGATATTCTGGTCAAGGTTGATCGGGCGAGTATGGCGGTATCCCTTG
>CAYZAR010000136.1:0-419 GCA_964476455.1 uncultured Micavibrio sp. | reverse complement strand
AGGCGCGGGCTCCTTTGCTTGATATGCGGATTGCCGAATATGTTTGGACTTTGCCGCATGATCTCAAGATCAGAGATGGGAAAGGCAAATGGCTTCTCCGTCAGGTCCTCTCAAAATACGTTCCGCAGAGTTTGTATGATCGCCCCAAGAAAGGGTTTTCTGTGCCGATCGATTCGTGGCTGCGCGGAGGGTTGCGCGAGTGGGCTGAGCCTCTCCTTTCACCCAATAAGATCAAGGAACAAGGCTATCTGAATGACCAGTATGTTCGTAACATATGGGAGGGACATCAATCTGGACGCGCTCAGGCCGGACCTTCTTTGTGGGCAATTTTGATGTTTCAGGCTTGGTTGGAAAGATGGGGGAAGAGGTAAGCGAAGCCCAAAGTTATTTATACAAATGCCAAGGGGCGTTCTAGGGCT
>CAYZAR010000135.1:0-4828 GCA_964476455.1 uncultured Micavibrio sp. | reverse complement strand
GTGTACGCCCGCGCTGTAAGGGCAGCGAATCTGTGGCAAGTGCAAGAGATTCAGCGTCAGATCACAACAGGCCTTCCCCCCAGCGCACCACCCGTTGAAAAAATACGGAATTTGAGAGGCGAAACGGGTAATTTTTTCTCCGTTACCCGCGCTCTTAGCGATTGGGAAGACGTGCAAGCCTTGACCCCGGGCACAAGATTTTTCGGACCTGAAGGCCTTAGCGAAGAACAAAAACAAAAACTACAAATTCTTGCCCTTAGGGGGAGCTATTTTCGGGTGGCCGCAGAAAGAGACTCCCTTGTTTTTGATGTCTTCGGAAGACCTCACCTCTCTGCTGGGGGTGTGCCGATGGGGGAGGGAATTTTCCCCCGTCTTAATCCAGAAAAACCTGAATTTCCTTCTCTGCAAAGACTTCTTGGTTATATTGAATCTTCGGAGCAGCAAGAGGACGCTCCGCCGCCACCCAAAGAAGAGGACGTTCTTTCCCCTGATGGAATAACAAAAGCTCTGGCCTTCTACCTTGACCATTTTCTGGTTCAATCAGGTCTTAGTATACACAAAGGGCCTCGGAAACTTCGGAGATTGGATACAGATTGGTTGCAGGTAACCAGAGATTTTCTTGGAAAATTGAATATAGAACTGCCTTACCCAAAAGCTTCGGTCTTAACTGTTGCGGCTGATTTTCTGACAGAACAAGGCAAAGAGCTTTTGCGTGCCGCCGCAGACAAGGAAATGGAACTTGGAAGCTGGCAGCAAAAATTAGAGTCCGATGCACAAGTGCACCGGAACAAAATGGCAAGGGCGCAGTCTGAAATAGTGGAACTTGAAGCAAAATCGACAGCTCTGGCTGGAAAGATTGCCCAACAAATCATCCTTCTCGCAGAACTCAGCAGAAAAACAGCAGAGGAAAAAAAAGAACTGCAACGTCTTCAGGAGCAACAAGAAGAAGAGCTGAAAAGTTTTCAGGTACAACAAGAAGAGCTAAAGGCAAGAACAAGGGATGCAGCGATACAAGAAGCCGCGGTCATCCTTGATGCAAAGGTGGAAGTTCTTCGAGCTGCCATGATTGATTTTCGGAATGCTAGCTTGCCCCCGGCAGAGGGTGGCGCAGAGCCCTTTGTTTCCCTCCGTCTTGAGTTTGGGAAATTACACGTAGGCCATACTTTACTCTTGTGCAAAGCCTTTGCAGATATTCCAGATGAAGGAGTCAAAGTTCGTATTGATATTCAAAAACATCAGTTTGAAAAGTCCCCTGAGGAAAGACTTGCCAGCGTGTATGAAGTAGCATCTCAGTCTTGGGGAATTGATAAGAAAGATATCAGAGCTAATCGTTGGACTATCCAAGAAAAATTAGGTGCACCTGAATATGGGGCTGTTCTATGGATTGAAGGAAAAAGAGAGGCCGTTGCCAATTTTGTGAGAGCAGGAGGTCCATTGCAGGATCGATTGACACAAAGTTTTTCTCTCAGTGAGATAACTCTGCGTTCAGTTGATTTCCCAAAGTATGTAAAAATTAACGAGGCTACGCACGAGATGTGGTTTGGAATTATAGTGCCTCATGTGCCGGACGCTCTAGCCAGAGTGGTCCGAGCCTATACGCCATTCAGTGATAGCCTCATCGCGGCGCGTCTCGCCCCGTCATAATATCATATCTTGTTTGATGAATTCAGCATCTTGTAAAGAATGGCTCCCCTTTGTGGAAAGCTATAGAACCCTTTGTATCATGCCAGATCAGGGTATGCAGCACGTTTTTCAAGCTATGAAGGGGCAATCCATAGGCTTTGCCGCATGATTTTCTTTCCGTATTCAATTCGGCTCCGACTTTGGAAGCCGAACCAGCGACACGGCTAAAGCGGCTAAACCGCCTAATGTGTATAAACCGTTTAGTAAACACTGGACAGAAGGGTACAAAATGTGGAATCAATTAAAAACAGAGGCAAGGAGCGATTCTATGGTTAAGGGGAAAGAGACATTCGGAGGCCGTGTAAGGCGCAAGCGTATGGAAAAGCAGATTACACTGAGAAAATTTGCTGACATGATTAATGTTAGCCCGACTTACATTTCTCAGATTGAACGGGATGAATTTAAACCGCCTGTGGAAGATAAAATCAGGGAGATTGCGCGGGTACTGGGTGAAGATGAAGACGAAATGCTGGCGCTGGCGGATCGTGTTCCGTCCGATTTGCCGGATATTATTCAGAAACACCCGAAAGAAGTGGCAACTTTTCTTCGGACGGCTAAGGGGTTCAGCCGCGAAGACTGGGAAAACCTGACAAAAAACATAGCAAAAAATCCATCAGGAAAGGGCGGGAAAGATCAATGAGTTTTGATGTTCCTTATTTATCAGACGCTGATATTGAGGCGGAAGCAAATATGCTTCTGAAATCCTTTGAGGCGAAATACGGCACAATCCAGACAACGGCAACGCCGCTGGATGAAATCATTGAAAATCACTTGGGACTTTCATTTGAGGTCACAGACCTTGGGCATCCGGCCATATTGGGCCAGTTGGATATTAAACAGAACCTTATCAGGATAAATACGGTTCTTGATCCGCACAAAGACCCGCGAAAGGAGGGCCGTTATAATTATACGCTGGCACATGAAGGGGGGCATCAAGTGCTTCACAGGCCATATGCAGAAGCCTTGATGGATGCGCCGTCATTGTTTGATGAAGGAGAAGATGAAAAAGAAATTATTTTGTGCAGAATGGAAGACCAGAAAGCGCCAATAGAAATACAGGCCGATAAATTCTCAGCCTGTTTGTTGATGCCCAGAAATAAGGTAACGCAACAATTCGCAGAATTTACCAACAGGCCCGAAGGCATAAGCCTTCAAAAATTTATATGGGCAATTCGCACTAACAGAAATGTCATGGACTTCATTTATCCATACGGAAGCAACTTTCCGGCAGATGATGATATTTTGCATCGTGTGTTCTCTGAAATGGCTCAAAAATTCAATGTGTCAAAGCAGGCAATGGTGATCCGGCTAAAAGTCCTTGGCCTTCTAAAAGAAGGGCAGCAGGAAGAAATGATGTACGGCTAAAAAATTTGGAAAGAGTGTTTAGTGTTTAGTTTACGGCGGACAGGTAAAAAAAATGGAAGATAAATCCGAACTACAAAAACTCTGGGAGCGCATGAAGCTGGAAACCATGTCCGGCCTAAAACATGGATTCTTTGATTTTTCGCTGACCGGCGAAATCAAGAACGGCAAGCGGCATGTCACACTGAAAGCCGGGAAGAACCACAAGTTTACAATATCGCCGGAGGATATTCAGGAATGACGGCGATAAGGACGCGACTTCCGCGATGGAAGCGCAAGTTTAACCCCTTGCTTGTTTGTTACCGCTGCGCTGGCGGGGCGGATGGCATGGATACAGGAAATGAGCGGAGAAGAACATAAGGCCGGAACGGAAAAAAATTTCTGGCAGTCAAAAACAGGGCGGACATTAACGGCGGAGGATCACAGGCAGATCAGGGAAAACCTGACAGGCTTTTTTGAAATTCTCAATGAATGGCAAGGAAAGGAACGCGGCAATGTGCATTGATCGTGAACGGCTGGATTTTGCCGAAATCAACAGGGCGGTTCTGGCTGATTATCCCAGCTTTTTACAAAGATGGATTCCGGGCGGACGTTTTCAGGGGTGCGAATATGTGCCGGTGAACCCGAAACGGCATGACCGCAGGGCCGGTTCTTTCAAAATAAACTGGCGCACGGGGAAATGGTCTGATTTTGCAACCGGGGACGGTGGCACAACGCCTTTGAGCCTTTATGCCTATTTGACGGGCCTTCCCTACGCACAGACTGGGTTCAGGCTTGCCGAAGAACTGGGGGGCAAAAGCAGTTTTCAGGCAACCAGCGCGGCTAAAGCAGCAAATACGGCGAAACCAGATAAAAGGGAAGAACAGAAAAACAGAGATTACGCCCTGAAACTCTGGAATGCCGCTTTTCCGGCTGAAAAAACCGTCATTGAAAAATATCTGCATTCGCGCGGCATTATGGCAGCAATCCCGCCTGACATTCGCCTTTTGCCCGGACACCGGCACAGACCGTCCGGACGGGTGTATCCTGTCATGCTGGCGGCAATACGGCGCTGGCCTTCCAAGGATTTAGTGGCCGTGCATAGAACCTGGCTTTTGCCGGACGGAAGCGGCAAAGCGCCGCTGGAACCAGAAAAAATGATGCTGGGGCCAGCTTCGGGCGGAGCCGTGCAGTTGTCCGCGCCAGCGCAAAAAATGGTGATTGCCGAAGGGCTGGAAACGGCCCTGAGCGTCATGCAGGAAACCGGCTTGTCCGTATGGGCGGGGTTATCAACGTCCGGCATGACCGGGCTTGTACTTCCCGAGTTGCCCTTGGCGCAGGAAATCATCATTGCCGGGGACAATGACCCGGCAGGACGCAAGGCGGCAATTCAGGCGGCGGAGAACTGGACAAAAGAAGGACGGGAAGTCCGGCTGGCCTTTCCGCCTTTAAATCAGGATTTTAATGACATGCTTAAAGGGAGCCTTTAAATGAGTGGTGAACAGATAACAAAAATAATCAATCAGGCTGAATCCTTTAAAGACGAACCTCCGCGCCCTTTAAAGCGGCAAATAGCGGCGGGAGAGCCGTATCCTTTAAAGGCGCTTGGAAATGTTCTTGGCGATGCTGCGAGCGCCATTCATGAGAAAATACAAGCTCCACAGGCGATATGTGCCCAGTCTGTATTGGCGGCGGCAACGCTGGCCGTGCAGGGCCATGCTGATATTGAACTGCCTATAGGACAATCCCGGCCATTGTCCGCGTTTTTCATGACCATTGCTACAACCGGGGAACGGAAGAGCAG
>CAYZAR010000134.1:0-4840 GCA_964476455.1 uncultured Micavibrio sp. | reverse complement strand
GTATGGCATCAGGGACGATAGCAGGTTTTCGTACAGAACCCCTAAATCCAGAACCACGGGCAGCTTCTCCCGCTTGGCGCTATCGACCAGCCAGCCTGTTTCAAAATAATCGCTTATGACCCATTTTGCGCTATCGGCCTCGTTCGGACGTTTGTAACAGGCAATCGGCTTGCGCTTGCCTTCATAATGCAGCTCAAACAGTATGGGGAACGGGATCGCCTTATCAATGCAGCGCAGGACATCTTCTTTCAGCTCCCCGTTTTTCAAGGTGACATGAAAGACCTGAATTTCAGGCACAGCCTTTGTGCTGGGCAGGTTAATGGTTTCCGGCGCAAGTTTGTACTTCCAGATGATCTGATCCACCTGCCGCACGAACAGCTCCTTCAACCCCGAAGTCGGGCTGGCGTGTTCGTAAATCTTGGTCTTGGGCAGGACGCGCCCAAAAGCAGCTTTGGCAGGGTAGTCAAACAGCATCAGGCTTTGCCCTCCTGCACGACAAGGAAGGCAATCAGCTCAAAATCATCCAGCCCCGATATGGTGTTCATCAGCGCGGTGGTTTTGCCGCCAGAGAAGAGGCTATCAATATCCTTTTCCTCTTTCACGTCGATCATCGAGCGTATGGCTTTGCTCAGCAATTCGGACTGCGCGGCCATGTTGCGGCCATCGCCAGTTTCTTCATTGAACAGGCGGCAGAGCGCGGCAATCGGCTCGTGGTGGCCTTTGCAGCTTGTACGCACCAAATCGAGCAGCTTTTTCGCTTCGGTATGGTTGGCAATGACCGTGCCATCCTTGGCAATATAAATCAGGTAATAGGGATGCAGGCGGTTTTGCTGGTTGATGTTCACGCCATCATTTCGGTTTCTAAGGGCAAAGATAGCGCCCGGTTTCAGGCCTAATTCCGGCTGTGCTGGAACGACAGCGTGCATTCCTTTAGGGGCATCGGCCATATCGCCATGCTCTTTGACGTAGTTCAGCAAATCCATGCGGAAATCATTCAGGCCAAGGTCAGTGATGGATACGCCTGTTTTGACATCTTCCAGTTCAATCACTTCATCCTGAAGGCGGCGGAGCTGTTCTTTACGGTAAGAAACTTCGCTGCTCTTGGCGGTCAGCACGTTGTCATCGCCCGTGGCGGTTACGTCCGCAATCATCATGCGGTTTTCAACGCGCTCTTTCAGGTTGATATATTCATCCAGCGTAATATCCGGCCAGTAGTTCACAAGCTGGATGCAGGAATTGGGGGAGCCGATACGATCCACACGTCCGAAACGCTGGATAATCCGCACGGGATTCCAGTGAATGTCATAGTTAATCAGGTAATCGCAATCCTGAAGGTTTTGGCCTTCGGATATGCAATCCGTGCCAATGAGAATATCAATCTCGCCTCTCTCTTCTGGCATCACCAAAGCCTTTTCCTTAGAGCGCGGTGAGAAGAGCGTTAGGATCGACTGAAAATCATAGCCTTTGCCAAGGGTGGATTTGGGCGTGTCTTTACCTGTTACCTTGGCCGTATGCAGCTTTCGGTGTTCCAAAATTGTTTTGGACAAGTTTTCATATAGGTAATTCGCGGTATCGGCATAAGCTGTGAAAATCAGGATTTTCTTGTTGTTGCCATTGATAGGGTTATCAATCTTACCGAAGACATGGCCACGCAAGTGCTGTAATTTTGCATCGTCTTCCGGCGTGATCTTGACCATTGAGGCCATGAGAGCTTCTATCAGCGCCAAGTCTCCGCTGAGATCATTCTTCCACAAATCCACGTCCATATCGCTAAGGCTGATCTGGACTTTACCGCCGACAGACTCACCAAGGTCAGCAAAATCGTCTTCCTCAGCCTCAAGATTCTCAAGGCCATCGGTGAAATCCGTAACCTGAATCGCTTGGCCATTCTTCTGGAAGCGTTCAATCGTATCCAGCGTATTGATAATATTGGATTGTAACGCGCCCAGCGTTAGCCTGAAAGCTTCAACAGAGCTTTCAAGTCGCTTGAGAAGGTTGGTCGTCATCAGCGCTTGGAGGCTTCGTTCACGGTCAACCTGCCGGAAGCGGCTTCTGCCACCTTCCACTTCCGTATCGTACATCTCTTCATACTTACGAATACGGCTTGGAAGGATATAGCTGATAGGCGCATACACAGCCAGTTTCAGCAGGGAAAGCTGGCCAAAAATATCATTAAAGCCCATGACATCGCCACGATGTGTCAGGGGGCAATGGAATGATAGGGGCTTTCTGCGCTCAGGGAATTTCCCAATGTCCTTGGTGTCATAGAATGTTTCGATATGCTTGCGTGACCGTGCGATTGTTACGCTATCCAGCAATTCAAAGAAGTCAAAATCGAGAGCTTCAAGAATGGCACGGGCAGTGCGCTGTTCTGGTTCCAATTTTGACCAGACGTTAAATGCCGCCTGCGCTATGCGGAATATCTCTTCGACGCTTTTTTTGGTTTTGAGTTTTTTATTCAGGTTTTCAGAGTCGCCTTCGTAAGCCAGAGCTAACTGGTTCCGTAAGTCACTGAAACGATTATTGACGGGTGTTGCCGACAACATCAGAACTTTGGTCTTTACGCCTTCGCGTATGACTTTATTCATCAGCTTCTGATAACGAGTTTCCTTCTCTTTGAAAGCCTCGTTGTTTCGGAAGTTATGAGACTCATCAATGACAACCAGATCATAGTTGCCCCAGTTGATCCTGTTCAAAGCTATGCCATAGGAATCACCCGAAGTACGCGAAAGGTCTGTATGGCAAAGAACATCATAGCCAAAGCGATCCTTGGCGAAGATATTGGTTTTAAGATTTTTATTATAGTTAAGCCAGTTATCAGCCAGTTTTTTGGGGCAAAGTACCAAAACTGATTTATTGCGAAGCTCATAGTATTTTACCACAGCCAGTGCCGTGAAAGTTTTACCAAGACCTACGCTATCGGCAAGGATGCAGCCGTTATAGGTTTCAAGTTTATTTATAATCCCTACAGCCGCATCACGCTGAAAATTAAACAGCTTCTGCCAGACTAAGCTATCCTGATAACCTGTGCGGTCATTCGGCAGGACATCCTCATCAATTTCTTCCAGAAATTCGCTAAAGATATTGTAGAGAATAAGGAAGTATATGCGCTCGGGCGCATTTTCTTGATAAACAGACTCAATATGTTCGCAAATCGCTTCTGTTACATTTTCGAGCTTTGACGGATCATTCCAGATTTGGTCAAAGAGCTGTAAATATTGGTTCGTGTGAGCGGGATCATCGAGACGATTCACAAAATTTGATACTGCATCTCCCTGTTGGTATCCCAGATCAACTGCCGTAAAGCCATGTAGCGGCGCATAAGCAGTATTGCTTTCCTGTCCCTGAATACAGATAAATTGCTGCATTTGAGATTTAGACTTATTTGAACGGAAGGAAGCTTTTTTCCTTACCCAAGCAGCACACTCACGCGCTATGGCTTTTTGGGTAAGTTTGTTTCTGAGCTGAATTTCAAAGTCAGAGCCGTATAACGCACTTTCGCGGCTGGCCTTAGGAATAAAAAATTCTCTACGTTCCTTGCGAATTTTATCTGCAACTTCGTTCGGGATAAACGTAGGCGCTGTAAAAATAAATTCTAAAGACTCTATTTTTGCGAATTCTGCTTTCAGGGCTTCATAGGCATAGATGGAGAAGCAGGAAGCAGCAATTTTCAAACGCGAGGCAGGTTGAAGCGAGGACTTTAAATCCTCACCAAGCAAGCTGTTTATGTTATCAAGGATTTTCATGTCCTTTTTTCCTGCTCTTTAATCCACTTATCAATCTCGCTTTTGCGAAAACGCCATGCGCCGCCGACCTTGAAGCCGGGGACAGAGCCTTCGGCAGCAAGTCGGTATAGGGTTTTTTCTGCCATCTTCAGATAGACAGCGAGTTCCCGAATTGTGATGACATCCGTTTCCATTGTTCCCAGCACACTTAAATATGTTTCGTGAGAAAATAGGGGAAAAGCGGGAAAAGTTCAATAGCAGAAGTAACTTATTCGATCTCTCTTCCACGTCCTTTATCGGTAGAACGTGATTGAGCGCGGCCTTCGGCTTTCTGGAATTCGGCGCGGGGGCTGCTTGTCGCATCACGGCCAAGGCGCATGTAATAGGCGGTGTCTTCGCGCAGGGCAGTCAGGGTGGATTTATGTTCCTGCCGGACAGCTACCAAGACGGCCTGCAACTGGCGACGCTCTTTAAGCTGGGTGTCAATCATCATACGTGTTTCGGCGCTATCGCGCTCTTTTGATTTTTGAAGCTGTTTTTCGTTTTCATCGCGCATGCGCTGGTATTTGCCCGTCAGCTTGTGCCACAGACCTTTTAGGCCTTTTGAAAAGCGTTCGGCGCGTATGTTGTTTTCATGCGCTTGGCGCTTATCATGAAATTCTTTCATACGTTCTCGCTCTTCGCGGTGCTTCTGCTGCATGGTAATACGCTCCCTAAGCAGGGGAGCGGCTTCATTTTGAATCTGTTGCCGGATAGTGTTCTGATGTGTTTCGAGCGTTTTGGTCATGCGTTTGGCCAAATTTTCTTTTGTCTCAGAAACCTTTGGCAGCGTGGCGCAATCGCCTAGACGGGCTTCCAGTTCTTTCGCCCGAACACCAATCCATCGGCTGAGGGAATAGACTTCACCTTGAAAATCCAGCGCGACAAAGCCGCGCTGATCTCCGGCAGCGAGATAAAAGCCCCTGTCTTCCAGTGCCTGCGTGAAGGATTGGCGGTTATCTGAGCTTGCCCAACATTCCTGAAACATGGCTTTCAGGGCTTTGGGGTCTTCGCTTTGGCGCTTTGCCTGCTGGTATTCGGCAAGTGTAAAGTTTTCGGGATTCCGCTCTTTGCTA
>CAYZAR010000133.1:0-4902 GCA_964476455.1 uncultured Micavibrio sp. | reverse complement strand
GCACTCAGCTGATCGGAGAGCGTATCTGCTACACTCCCATCCCCTCGCGCCACACCGCGATCACCTACCGCCAGAGTTGCACTAGCCGAGAGAATACCCACCGGCAAATAGTCATTCCCGTTTTGCAAATAACTGTTGATGTTAATTGTTTCAGCCCCTGTGCCTGTGAACATATCATTGAGGCCGAAATACATTGAAAATCCTTGAGATGTAGCTGTCACGTCACTGGTCATTTCATTAAACGTAACCCCAGAAGTGGCCGGAAGAACGGAAATGGAAAGCTCACCATCGGCATTGATCGAAGCCGTGATCCCTGCCACCCCGTTGAGGGCAACCAAGACATCGTTAATGGTTGCCATGGGAACAAGGTTAATGTCGGCGAGGCTTTGCACAATTCCATTTTCATCGGTCACAGCCACCCGCACGCTCCCCGTTGCGGCGAAAGGAGTTGCAGGTGTCAAGCCTTGGAGAGTTCCCTCCATCGGATTACGGGGGGGAATTGAAGCCCCTGTATTCAGGATGGTGTTGACTTGATCTTTTAGGACATTCGCAAATTCGTCCAATTTCTCTTGTTCCTCGACATAGATGCTATCTCTTAGCTCTATGAGGGCGGCAAGGCGACCTGAGCGAAGATCAGTGGTGATATCTATTCCATCAAGATCCAACGTATCAAACCCCGCAGGATAGAGAATTGTCCCATTGATAAAAGAGGTTGTTGTATAATCGATATGATGTGGAATAGAAGTCAGAAGAGGCATGCCGGATTCCAGATAAACCTGAACGCGGTTATTACTGGTAAAGAAGTATTGAATATCAATCTCGGCTCCAAGATCGCGCAAAGCCTGCATTCTTTGATCTTCGTATTCAGCAATACTTCCATCGCTGGTTTGGCCATTGCTTACTTTGTTGTTAAGCTCGTCAAGCTTGTCTAGCAAAGCATTGATAGTTGTAACGGTCTCGTTTACTTTCTGTTCGGCTTGCGTTCGTAAGTTTTGCACATCGCCGGAGAGGTTGCGCATCTCGTTGGCTAAATTGGTGGCAACAGAAATAACCTCGGAGCGGTTGGCGTTGGTTTCCGGATTGGTAGCCAAATACTGGAGTGCAGAGTACATATCGTTGAGATAACTACTCATAGTTGTTGCCCCTTCGGTGCTTCCGAGCTGGCTAGAGTAGTAATCAAGTGAATCGGCAATGGTCGTTCTATAGGTCGAAAGACTTATATCCCCAACCAGAGCGGTACTTAAAAATCTGTCGATTGAGCCAACAATCATGCCCGAGATTGGCGCGGCCCCTGCATTGGTTGTGATATAGCGCGTGTCCAAAGTTTTGCGCGAATATCCGACTTTATCGGCGTTGGTAATATTCTGCGCGGAAACCGAGACCTTGGTATCCGTGGTCATCATTCCCAAAACAGTCATATTAAGCGCGTTGGTTAGTGGCATTTGCCTTCTCCCGATACCAAAGATTTAGTTTCGCCATGCTCGGCAAATTTTTCCTGCCGATGTTTTATCATGGCTCTCATCTGAAAGCTGGAGTTAATGGTCAAGGCATTGCGAATTCGGCTGATTTCCTCAATCAATATGCTTTGCATGGACGAAGACTCCTGTTCCTTCGCAAGAGCACCAAGCAAGTTTCGTGCCTCGCTCTCAAAGCGGTTCATCAAACCAACCTTGCGCAGAATATAGGCCTCGAAACTCAATTCTCCCTCTTCGAGAAGAATGGCATTTTCATGCTCAACGATACTCAAAAGATCGCGTGAGAGGGAGAGAAACTCGTCCAGACGATCTTCTAATGGTTCAGAAGATAGGCGAGCGTCAGGTTTGCTTGTTCCAGAGGGTGACAGCATTATAGTCTCCATATTTTATATTATTTGTTTTTTACTTCTACTTTTTACTTTTTCCACCGCCACCCTGACGCGTTTCGTAGGACTGGCAGGCCTTGCGGCTATCAAGGTTACGATCCATTTGCTTTCTTGTTTCTTCCCTGTCCATCTCTAACTGGTTTGTATAGCTGGCCAGAGATTCAATCGTATTGACAAGCAAGGTCTGGACCTTATTCCTCTCATCCTCAGGTAAAGAGGCAAGATGGGTTTGAATATCCTGCGGGCTTGGAACAACGAGTTTTCCTGCACTGATCTGTTCAACCAGAAAAGCCATGTCACTGTTTTCTTCCAATACTTTCATAAAGAGATTCAAATCGACCATCTTACCTTAATTCCTTATATCACCTAACGAACGGCATTGATGAGCTCTTGGAACATCTGGTCTGCCGTACTCACGACCTTCGCGGCAGAAGAATAGGCCTGCTGGGCGATAATCATTTTGTTGAATTCCTCGGACGTGTCAGTTGTTGACTGTTCCAAGGCACTGGAAACAATCTTACCAGCGTTCCCTTGTCCAGGAAGGCGCAAGTTATAGTTCCCCGCGTTTTCGTTTTCATCATAAACGGTCCCGTTGATGTGGGTCAAGCCGAGGGGATTCGGGAAGGTGGCCACTGGAATTTGGAACACCGGAAGACGAACCCCATTCTCAAAGAATGCCGTTACCAAGCCTGTGTCATCAATCGATAAGCTGCTGAGTTGTCCAAAGCGGACCCCGTCTTGGTCAATCAGATAAATCTCAAGGCCTGGCGTTGCTGTATTCGAAGAGAATTGGGTCAAGCCATCGGTATTTCCTACTGTCCCCATATCAAGGGTTACGGTGCTATTCGAGGCCCCTGTGGTAAATGCGGCTAGATCAAAAGAGGTTACGGCAGGGACAAAAGATGCAACGGAGCCATCTCCGTTGAAGGTAATAGCGATACTGTTCTGAAGACCTGCCGTCCCACTATCGGTATCAAGCGTTGCCGATGCAACCCCTGTGCTGGTTTGTACCGGCGTTGCAAAAGTCGCTGTCCATGAGTTGGCGGCAACCTTGGCCCATGTGATGCCAATGGTATGACTAACCCCGAGGGCATCAAAAATTTCAATCGAGTTGTTGAATGTATCGGCAACCAGAGCGTCAGCTGGAAGGTTAAGGTCAAAGCGGACGTTTTGAGTAGCCTGCGCTGTTCCCGAGATGGCGTTAACGTCAATCGGAACCAAAGAGTTCAGGTCGTTGGTACTGGTGGAAATAACAGCTCCGGTGTCATCCGTAACCTGTCCCAGCAAGTAAGACCCTTCATTGTTGATGAGGAAACCGCTGGCATCGGTCTTGAAATTCCCGTTACGGGTGTAAGTATAACCGGATGGTTGGTTGTTAATATCATCGGTGACAACAAAGAACCCCGCACCGTTAATTGCAATATCTGTTCCGGAGTCTGTGGCTTGGACCAAGCCTTGTTGGTTGATGTTTTGGTAGGTGTCAAAAATCACCCCCCCAGAAGAAGAACCATTTCTGGAGGCTGAGCCCGTTACCAGAGACTGAAAGGAAATTCCCCGCGTTTTATAGGCGGTGGTACTGGCATTGGCAATGTTTTCAGAAACAGCAGCAACGGCAGCAGCTTGGGCACGAAGACCAGAGACGGCGGCGTTTAGGGCGGAATTCAAACTCATGGTTGTTTTCACCTTTGGGTAAACATAAATGGAGTATTAGGAAGCTTGGGTTGTTGGGGGCACAATGATTTTACGAATATCTCCGGCTTCAAAGAGGAGACTGCCAGCCCGTAAAGAAACTCCTGTGCTGCTAGTCTCAATTCCATCAACTTTGACAGTGGTGGTGGATTCAGTGGTAATGGCTTCTCCTTCTGCGTTTTTGGCTTCTAGTTTGAGGCTCAAAATATCGCCATCCTTAACTGAAGAGCCAAGATCGCTGGCAGCAATGTTCAAAGAGTAGGTTCCTTTGCCAACATTTTTGAGCTCTTTTTCGTACAAAACAGTCCCTTGCTTATTCATTACTTTGACTTTCATGGTCGCGGCATCCGAATTGACAGCGTATTTCCAGTCGGCCTTCCCTGCTTCAAGCGTGGTCATCGGAGTTGCCAGTTCAACCGTTTGGCCGATATAGCCGAACGAGCTAGCGGTTGAGGACACTTGAATCGCATTAAGTAGGCTATCCAGTTTGGTGTTGGTGGAAAGCTGTTGTTCAAGCGAGGAAAACTGAGCCAACTGGGCCGTGAATTCTTTCGTATCCATCGGGTCCAGAGGGTTCTGGTGTTGCATCTGGGTGAGCAAAATGCTCATGAATTGGGTTTTCAGTTGCTTTGCTTTATCTTCCGCTGTGTTTCCAGTGGAGGAAGAGCCTGTGTCGGTCTTGGTGATCTTGGTTCCCGTGCTGATGTTCAAAGATCCAGATCCAGAAATTTGCGTAATATCGGCCATAGGTGGTTCCTTTCATTATTACCACCTGTTAAACGGAGGATTTTCAAAACTTGGGCGCGAAAAACGAAAAATAATCAAAAAATTTTCAAAAACACCCGTTTTTGGCCGAATCCGCGCTTTCGTGGGGATGGCAACGGGGAGAAGGGGTGACAGGAAGGACAAAATTTAGTACAATTTGACTGGTATTAACCAATTCTGCGTTATCCTGAAGTTTAATCCATCCCGTTTGTGAGAGAAGGCAGCCCATGGCGCAGTCGTTTGGTCCTAAATTGAGTGCGAATTCGGGGAATATTTTCTTTGCGCTGTTTGGGGCCATTGCCCTTATCGGGATTCTGGGCGCAGGGGTTATGACCTTTATGAAGGGGCCCCTTGCCACATCGGTTAAGCTCACCCGTCAAAACACGGCCGAAAACCAAATGAATATTGCAGGACAGGTGGCGGTGATGGCTTCTGCCGCCAACGGGGACTGCGAAACTGTGGCCGATGGCTTTGTCGAGCCTGTGGAGTGGCGGGATGCGGGGGCTTTGGGTCATCCGACGAACGGGGGCCTTATTCCTCTCACTATTGGGGTATCGAAGAAAGACCCGTGGGGCACAGAATACGGG
>CAYZAR010000132.1:0-4920 GCA_964476455.1 uncultured Micavibrio sp. | reverse complement strand
GTCCCTGCCTTCAAAGTCAGATCATTGATCTGGGCGTGAGGCAGCGGCAACAAGGACAGACCAATATCTCCCTTCCAGTTGACTTTATATCCTGTGCTTTCGGCAATGCTTTGGGTGATTTGCTTTTTATAGCCCTCTTGGTCCATAAATTTAGGAGCAATCAAGGTAACGCCCACTCCAACGACTGCCACAGCCAACGCCGTCCCAGCCAGAACCTTGAGCACAAAAAAGGACTTGCGCGGAGTATCTTCAAAACCTTGTGCAGAAACGGTATTATCCATAAAAATCACCTAATAAAAATGAGAGCCGTACCCCTTATAGATACGGCTCAGCATAAAAAAGTCAAAGAGTTTGCGCGATGGCCCCATCTTCATCACCTACACAAGCGGCTCATTCACCTTTTCTCTGAATTTCCCTGTAACTCGCTCCGCAAATTTAGGAAGTTATAAAAAACCCCATATTTTACTTTACATATCGTATATTTTCCGGTATGTTTACAAAATATTAACTTTTGAAGAAAGGCCTCCCATGTCAGATTTCTTGAAACGTGCCCTTCTCGTCGCAGCCTTGGCAACAACCCAAGTCCAAGCAGACGAAGAAACTACTCCCCCCAACTTCCCACAAAATACGACAGTTTCTTCTCGATCCGCCGCCCCCTCTCTTGCCCGAGGTGGGCCTGTTTGTATAGAAACAGGTATTTTGGTCAAAGAAACTTTCTGCTCTAGCTCGCAGGTTCGCATTGTAGAAAGTCACACGGCCGTAGAAGGTGACGGTGGTGCTGCTCTTACTCGTACACACACTCCCGTCCTTCAAACAACTATATGCCGTTTTGGTGCAACAGGTGGTGAATGTGAGACCAGAACTGTGCCCTTAGATCCGAGTCTTTTTGCTCCCCGGATTAGCAAATAGAAAAGGCAGAGGAGCGGTGGATAGAAAACCCCGCCTCTTCAACTTAAAAGCACTCCTCACAGATTTGCGATTAAGCCGCCATATATTGGCCGCCATTGATGGATAAGGTTGCACCGGTCATAAACGCCGCCTTATCAGAGGCCAGAAAAGCCACCAAATCCGCAATTTCTTCTGGTTTTCCCATGCGCAAAATCGGAATTTGCCGAATAATCCCCTCTAACACTTCGTGGGGCATTGCCTCGGTCATCTCCGTTGCGATATAGCCCGGGCAAATCGCGTTAACAGTAATGCCCTTAGAGGCACTTTCCTGCGCAAGGGCTTTGGTAAACCCGAGCATTCCAGCCTTGGCCGCCGAATAATTGCACTGCCCCAACTGCCCCTTCTGACCGTTAATAGAACTGATATTGATAATTCGCCCGAACCCTCTCTCCCGCATTCCGGCAATCACGGCGCGGCACATATTGAAACAAGATGTCAGGTTGGTTTCAAGAACGGCGTGCCAGTTTTCTTCCGGCATTTTATGTAGCATTCCATCTTTGGTAATGCCTGCATTGTTGACAAGAATCGAAACTGGTCCGAGTTGTGATTCAATTTGAGCAATCGCCGCCTGACATTCGGAAAAGCTAGCAACATCCGTCTTAAAAACAACAGCACCGGTTTCTGCAGCACATTTTTTTGCAGCCTCTTCATTGCCGTGATAAAGAGCCGCGACTTTGTACCCTTCGGCCACCAAGACTTTGGTAATAGACAGACCAATCCCGCGTGTTCCACCTGTTACAACTGCAATTTTTTGCATCAACTTACATCCTATTTCATTGTTAAAAGATTTTTTATTCGACTCGTTCAACACACATGGCAATTCCCATGCCTCCACCAATGCACAAAGTTGTAAGGCCCTTACGCGCCGAACGGCGTTTCATTTCATGAAGCAATGTCACCAGAACACGCGCCCCAGATGCACCGATAGGATGCCCCAGCGCGATGGCCCCACCATTGACGTTGACCTTGTTTGGATCAAACTTCATATCTTTAAGAACCGCGCAAGCTTGGGCAGCGAAGGCTTCGTTTGCTTCAACAAGGTCAAGGTCTGCAACGCTCCATCCCGCTTTTTGCAAAGCCTTTTGGGATGCAGGAATAGGCCCTGTTCCCATGATAGCCGGATCAACACCAGCCGTTGCCCATGAAACTATTTTGGCCAAAGGTGAGAGGCCTCTTTTCTGTGCCTCGCTCAATTTCATCAGCAATACCACCGCCGCCCCATCATTGATTCCCGAAGCGTTCCCCGCCGTTACCGTTCCGTCTGGTTTGAAAGCAGGCCGCAATCCGCCAAGGCTCTCCGCTGTGGTTCCAGCGCGAGGGAATTCATCTGTATCGAAAATAATATCCTGTTTTTTCTGTTTGATCGTGACGGGAACAATTTCGTCTTTGAATTTCCCTTCTTTGATGGCCGCCTCAGCCCGTTGCTGTGAAGTCGCCGCCAGAGCATCTTGGTCAGCGCGAGTTAGAGAGTATTTTTCAGCCACGTTTTCAGCCGTCACCCCCATGTGGTAACCATTGAAAATGTCCCACAACCCATCACGGATCATCGTATCCACCAACTCGGCATTGCCCATCTTGGTTCCGCTCCGAAGATGAAGACAATGAGGAGACTGGCTCATGCTTTCCTGTCCGCCCGCAACCACAATAGAAGCATCACCCGTAACAATGGATTGAAGACCGAGAGCCACAGAGCGCAACCCCGACCCGCAAACCTGATTGATGGTCATGGCCGTTTTGTCCGCAGGGATACCCGATTTGATTGCCGTCTGACGCGCCGGATTTTGTCCAGCCCCAGCCGTCAAAACCTGCCCCAGAATAACTTCATCCACATCATTTGGAGAAACACCCGACTCGGCAAGCACTGCCTTGACCGCAACCGTTCCTATCTCGACAGCAGAAAGCGTACTCAAAGAACCCGAAAAAGCCCCGATAGCTGTTCGTTTGGCCGCGACAATAACAACCGGATCTGATGACATGACACACTTCCTTCTGAGATGAAAATTAGATGCGAAGACTATGCACTCTACGCAGCTATTTTCAAGGGATGTTGTCAATTTTATCAATGCTGCACCGCAATTAAACTTGCGAGAGAATCCAGTCCTTAGTGGGAGTCCACACTTGGCTTTTGGCGGATGCCCCAACCATCATGCTGATATGGCCACAATCGGGTTCTAGAACCCAAACATTTGGAAGCTGCCGAACCAAAGCCCGAGCCGAGGCGGGAGGGACAATTTTATCCCGAGCCGGAACAATAACCAGAGACGGTGTTTTGATTTTACGCGCTTGAATGGGAACTCCGGCAACTTCCCACTTTCCACGACAGGGTTTATTCTCCAGATACCACTCACTCACCGCTTGACGCGCCACGCCTGCCGGAAGATCAGCTCCTCCATTCACCCAGTCCTCGACCGCCACAAATAATTCTGCCGCTGCGCTCTCCATTTTCATTTCGGAAAAAGCCGAAAATTTCCGTGCGACCAGAGACGGATCAACACCTGCAAAAATCATCTGAAGCCAAGCCGCTGGCATCTGGTCAAGGTGAACAACGCGAGGAAGCCCCTCTTTTGCCCAAACGGTCACAGCCTCTGGGAATCCGCCTTTGCCTCCGGCCTTAAAATCCCAAGGTGTCGCAATAAAGGTCAAAGCTGAAAAAACTTCGGGATACAATATATCGGCTGCGGCAAGAAAAACTCCCCCCATGCAATATCCCATGCCTACCAAAGGAGGACCATCAGGGTTTTTCTGTAACCACGCCAAAACCTTTCCTAACTTGACAGAAATGGCCGATTCAAGTGTGGCAAGCTCAGGGTCATCCCGCACATTTCCCCAATCAAGAAGATAGACATCGAATCCCTGATGCGCGAGGTAGCGCACCAAAGAACGGTTGGGCAAAATGTCCAGAATTTCCGGCCCGTTGATTAAAGATGGAATCACCAAAATGCGGGCGCGAGGAGCTTTCAATCGCCCACGAGTTTTTGCCGCAAACCAAACGAGACGCGCACTCCCATCCGACCATACAATGCTTTGCCGCGCAGGGTGTCTCTCATACGGGTGTATTTGATAGAGACGAATACCTTGCATGACTTTTTCCATGCTGGCTTTGACATTGCGCCCATCCGTCTTTTCCCAAAATGCATCATCAAACCGTTTTCCTTTACCTAAGTAAGGCCGGATGAATGAGTCCGTCATCATACCAAGTTGCAGCAGGAAAGACCGACTGCGATAAGATTTTGGAGAGCCTGAGTGATCCGCAAAGGACATAATTCAATTCTCTGTAAACACTGCAAAAGATTGTGAAATATCAATCTTTTCTGCAGCAAAATATTTGTAGAACCCATTGATTCATGCAACAATACTTCAAGTTCTTGCAACAACTATATTCAACAGGTGTCCCATGTCTGCAAAAAAAGGCAGTGATAAGCCAACCGTTATTAAGAAATATGCGAACCGCCGCCTTTATGATACGGGGCGGAGCAGCTATGTCACTCTGGATGATCTGTGCCAGATGATTAAAGAAGGTTACGATTTTGTTGTTTATGATGCCAAGTCTGGCGAAGATCTTACCCGTGGGGTTCTCACACAAATCATTGTTGAACAGGAAGCCAAAAGCGGGAACAACAATCTCCTGCCCACCAATTTCTTGCGCCAGTTGATCGGGTTTTACGGCGACAATATGAGTCCCTTGGTCCCCAATTATCTGGAACAGACTTTTGGGGCGTTTACCAAAAACCAAGACCAAATGCGCGACCAACTGAACAAATCTTTTGGCGGAATTTTTCCTGTTAGCTCATTCGAAGAGCTAAGCAAACAGAATATGGCCATGTTGGAAAACGCGATGAAGGCCTTTGGAAACTTCGGAATGAAGAATAAAAAGTCAGAGGAATAAATCTCCTCTCTCAAAAATTATAACTGATCCCAAAATTACTTATCCGTCCTCCCGTGGGCGTGTCTTCCCCCCCAATCGTCACCCCC
>CAYZAR010000131.1:0-4966 GCA_964476455.1 uncultured Micavibrio sp. | reverse complement strand
GTCTTCAGCAACAGTGAAAACATTTTCGCCTTCGATAACGGCTTTGGTGCCATCTTTCAAGGTAACTTCTTTAACTTCAGCAGCAGGAGCTACAGCAGGAGCAGCGGCAGCGTCAGCAGCTACAGCAGGAGCAGCAGCTTTTTCATGTTCGTTGGCCGAAGCAGCAACAGGGGTCAGAGCGATCAAGGCAATAGCCAAGGCGGTCAGTTTGTTCATTTATAATTCCTCCAAGGAAAAGGGATGATTGAGAAGTGAAAGAACGTCTTTCAGGCAATAGATAAGGATCAAACTTCCTCAAAAATCAACCCATTTTTTCTCATTTTTTCAAGAAAATTTTGTGCAAGTCTTATTATTTTTCAGAAGGTTGCCGGTTATGACTCTCTGCGATAATTGGGAGCTTCGCTTGTGATGGTTACATCGTGAACATGGCTTTCTCGATACCCTGCCGAGGTCATACGAATGAATTCGGCTTTTTCTTGCATCAGGGGAATCGTTGAACACCCTGTGTATCCCATGGAGGCACGCAGTCCCCCCACCATCTGGTGTATGACGCTGGCAATGGGGCCTTTATAGGGAACGCGGCCTTCAATTCCTTCGGGAACCAGTTTTCCTGTTTCACTCACACCTCCTTGGAAATAGCGGTCTGCCGAGCCGCCCACCATTGCTCCTACTGAGCCCATACCGCGATAAGATTTGTAGGAACGCCCTTGGTAAAGAATGACTTCACCCGGGGCTTCATCGGTTCCAGCAAACATACTGCCCATCATCGCGCAATCGGCTCCGGCCGCAATAGCTTTGGCCAAGTCTCCTGAGTATTTGATTCCGCCATCGGCAATCACTGGAATTTTCTGGGCATGACAGATTTCTGCCACGCTCATAATAGCAGAGAGTTGAGGGACACCAACGCCTGCCACCACTCGTGTTGTGCAGATTGAGCCTGGCCCAATACCAACTTTTACGGCATCCGCGCCAGCATCAATCAAGGCTCGTGCCGCATCGCCTGTTGCAATATTTCCAGCAATGACCTGCACGCGGTCGCCACAAGATTTTTTAATTCGAGTCACCATGTTCAGGACGCCTTGGGAATGGCCATGCGCGGTATCAACTACTACGACATCCAGTTCAGCATCGGCCAAAACCAAGGCTCTTTCATATCCGTTGACTTCACCTGTTCCAACCGCGGCCCCTACGAGCAAGCGGCCTTTGCTGTCCTTGGCTGCCAAGGGGTAAGTCTGTGATTTTTCAATATCTTTAACTGTCACAAGGCCAATGCAGCGGTCGTCATTGTCCACGACTAACAGTTTTTCGATCCGGTTTTTGTGCAGCAATTGTTTTGCGCCAGCCTTATCAACCGAGTTGTAAACTTTGATCAAGTTTTCCGAGGTCATCAACTCTCGTACAGGCTGCAGAGGGTTTTCGGCAAAACGAACATCGCGATTGGTTAGGATTCCTAACAGTTTTCCGTTTTCTTCCGTTACCGGAACTCCTGAAATACCGTAACGGCCCATTGTTTCCAAAGCCTCGGCTAAGGTGGCATCTGGACGAATCGTGATTGGGTTGACCACCATCCCCGATTCATAACGTTTAACACGCCGAACCTCTTCTACTTGCCGATCCGGTGTTAAATTGCGGTGAATAACTCCCAGCCCACCGTTTTGCGCCATTGCGATTGCCATATGTGACTCGGTGACGGTATCCATTGCCGCAGAAAGAAGGGGAATACTGAGGGAAATGCTGCGCGTTAACTGGGTTTTTGTTGAGACTTCGGCTGGCTGCACGTTCGAGGCTGCTGGCAAAAGAAGAACATCATCAAATGTGAGGCCTTCACGGATTTTTTCTTGAATCAGCATAACGCAAACTCCCTTGAGGTATGTGAGTGGAATTTGCAGGGGAGGTATAAACCAACCGCCAAGAAAGTAAAGCAGATTGTAGGTGAGATATAAATAATAGGGAAATTAATGTTTCTGCAAAAGATTAATCAAAAATTTTTATTTTTTGCTGGACAGCGGGGGCGGGACTCGGTACAAACCGATACTTCGTCAGGAAACAGAGATGTTTTCTGCGTGCTTTATTTGCGGACCCGAAGAAAAACCGCAACTACTCTGGAATGGCTTTAGGTTCCCCGAACCGCGAAACCGCAGCGGATTCAGGAGCGTAAGGCGGGTGATGTGGTTGGATTTTTTTTCAAAACAGAACTGATGCAATCAGACTATTTTTTAAGGGCCTAGGAATGAAAAAAACAGCGACTGCCAAGAAATCCATTTCCCTCAATCCTTCTGCCATCGTTGAAAGCTTTACTGGACGCAAGCGGATTCGCCGCTCGTTCGGAAAAATCCGTGAAGTTGCGGCGATGCCGAACCTGATTGAGGTTCAAAAAGATTCCTACGAACAATTCTTGCAAATGAATATTCCGGCAGATGATCGGAAGATGCAGGGTTTGCAAGAGGTCCTTTCTTCTGTGTTTCCGATCAAGGATTTTTCGGACAAGGCTGAGATTGATTTCGTGCGGTACGAATTTGAAATACCAAAGTATGATGTAGATGAGTGCTATGCGCGGGGCATGACCTATGCGGCCCCTTTGCGGGTGACGCTGCGCTTGTCGGTCTTTGATGTGGATGAAGAAACGGGCTTGCGCTCGATTCGCGACATCAAGGAACAAGACGTATATATGGTTGATATGCCCCTCATGACGCGCAACGGGACGTTCATTGTTAACGGGACTGAGCGGGTAATTGTTTCGCAAATGCACCGATCCCCGGGCGTTTTCTTCGATCATGACGGTGGAAAAACCCACTCTTCGGGTAAATACCTTTTTGCTGCACGAATTATTCCTTATCGTGGCTCATGGCTTGATTTTGAATTTGATGCCAAAGATGTTTTGAATGTGCGGATTGACCGTCGCCGTAAATTGCCAGTGACAACGTTTTTGCGGGCTCTATACAGCGCAGAAACCGAGGAATATATTTTGGAATGTCAGAAAAAAGACAAACCGATTGATCCTTTATTGGTTCAAGGCATGAGCAACGAGGAGATCCTCAGTACTTTCTACAAAATCATTCACTACACCCATGATAAAAAAGGTTGGAAAACCTCGTTTGATGCTGATCGTCTGCGTGGTGTCAAGCTGGTGTATGATCTGGTTGATGCCAAGAGCGGAAAAGTTGTCTCTGATGCTGGAACCAAGATGACCCCACGTCTTGCACGCAAATTGATGGACGATGGCCTCAAAGAGATGTTGGTTCAAGTGGAAGAACTGGTTGGTTCTTACCTTGCAACCGATGTTCTGGACCCTAAAACCGGTTTGGTTTTGTTTGAGGCAGGTCACGAGTTAACTGGTGATGATGTCGAAAGAATCCTTGAAGAAGGTGGTTCTGATCTGCCAATTCTTGCGATTGACCACATCAATGTAGGGCCTTATCTGCGGACCACGATGCTTGCGGATAAATGTGATACCCGCGAAGAAGCCTTGATTGACATTTATCGCGTGATGCGTCCCGGGGAACCTCCAACAGTTGAATCAGCTGAGGCATTATTTCACTCGCTGTTTTTTGATCCCGAACGGTATGATCTTTCGGCGGTTGGTCGTGTGAAAATGAATGCACGGCTTGACCTTAAAACCAACGATCAATTGCGCGTTTTGCGGAAGGAAGATATTCTCTCAATCCTGAAATATCTTCACGAACTCAAAGATGGTCGTGGCGAGGTCGATGACATTGACAACCTCGGTAACCGCCGTGTTCGCTCGGTGGGAGAGCTGATGGAAAACCAAGTTCGTCTTGGTTTGCTGCGGATGGAAAGAGCTATTCGGGAGCGGATGTCTTCGGTTGATATTGACAACTATATGCCGCATGATTTGATTAACTCTAAACCAGCTCAGGCGGCTGTTCGTGAATTTTTTGGTTCCAGCCAGTTGTCGCAGTTTATGGACCAAACTAATCCACTCTCGGAAATTACACACAAACGGCGTCTTTCTGCGCTCGGCCCTGGTGGGTTGACGCGGGAGCGTGCGGGCTTTGAAGTTCGTGACGTGCATCCAACCCATTACGGACGGATATGTCCTATCGAAACGCCTGAAGGTCCGAACATTGGTCTGATTAACTCTCTTGCAACTTTTGCGCGGGTTAATCAGTACGGCTTTATTGAGAGCCCATACCGTAAGGTTTCCGGTGGTAAAGTGACCGATGAGGTCGTCTATATGTCGGCTATGGAAGAAGCCAAATATACTATTGCACAAGCTAACTCTCCGTTGAGTGAAGAGGGTGGGTTTGTCGATGATCTGGTATCTTGTCGTAAAGCCGGTGAAAACCTGATGTCTCATCCTGCAGCGATTGAATACATTGATGTTTCTCCGAAACAGATTGTATCGGTTGCCGCAGCCCTTATTCCCTTCCTTGAAAACGATGATGCAAACAGGGCTTTGATGGGCTCGAATATGCAGCGTCAAGCGGTTCCTTTGCTGCGCACGGACGCTCCTCTGGTGGGAACGGGGATGGAGCTCACGGTTGCTCTTGACTCGGGGGCTGCTGTGGCTGCTCGCCGTGCAGGGACAGTGGTTGAGGTGGATGCAACTCGTATCGTTATCCGTGCAACGGAAGAATTGCGTGCGGATGAGCCGATTGTTGATATCTACAAAATGATGAAATTCCAACGTTCGAACCAATCGACCTGCATCAACCAGCGGCCTTTGGTGAAAGTTGGCGATGTTATCAAAACGGGTGATATTATTGCCGATGGTCCGTCCACTCAGCTGGGAGAGCTGGCTTTGGGGCGCAATGTTCTTGTCGCCTTCATGCCATGGAACGGCTACAACTTCGAAGATTCTATTCTGCTTTCGGAACGAATTGTTGCGGATGATGTTTTCACATCGATTCACATCGAAGAATTCGAAGTAATGGCTCGGGATACCAAATTGGGCCCTGAAGAAATTACCCGCGACATTCCAAATGTTGGGGAAGAGGCTCTCAAA
>CAYZAR010000130.1:4185-5020 GCA_964476455.1 uncultured Micavibrio sp. | reverse complement strand
AGCTCATCGCCTATAATTTCTCAATCGCCATTAAAAAGAGTTGAGAATCGGGTTGCTTGGTAAATTTCGTCTATACGCACATAAACGCTGATGATAACATGTTCGAGTTCCATAGAGGTCTCCTTCGACAGAGTTTCAAACCTCTATAGAATCATCTTTCTATGCTTTACGGAATCCTATAAAAAGAGTTGAGAATGGGGTGTAGAGGCTATTTTCTATGCAACTGGCGGGCAGGGGGGGATTTGAACCCCCGATAGGCTTACACCTATACTAGTTTTCGAGACTAGCGCATTCAACCACTCTGCCACCTGCCCAAGAGTTGCGAGCCACTTTATACAAACTCTCTGCGCGAAGCGCAAGAGGCGGGGACTATCTCTTGAAAAATCTTGGTTTTATTGCTCTTTAAGCAGGTTTTTAAGGTGGTAGAGGGTTTCCAACGCTTCTCGTGGGGAGAGGATATCCGGATTTATTTCTCGAAGAGATTTTTCGACTTCGGAAGGACCAATCGGTCTAGAAAAACTTTGGGAATTAAAAAGAGGCAAGTCTTGCGCAAGATGGGCGAGAGAGCTCGTGCGCTCTCCCTTCTCCAGCAAGGCCAGAACGTCACGGGCGCGGTTTGTAACTGTGGATGGAAGCCCCGCGAGTTGGGCCACATGAATCCCGTAAGACCGGTCAGCGGTTCCTTTGGAAACACTGTGCAGAAAAATCACATCACCTTTCCATTCGCGGACTTCCATTTTGGCACAGGAAAGATGGGAAAGAGTTGATTGCAAAGTGGTCAGTTCGTGATAATGCGTTGCAAAGAGTCCTCGGCATTTCGAAATGTTATGCAGAT
>CAYZAR010000130.1:0-4175 GCA_964476455.1 uncultured Micavibrio sp. | reverse complement strand
CAGATATTCAAGGCAAGCCCATGCAATCGAAAGTCCATCAAAGGTAGATGTCCCCCGCCCGATTTCATCCAGAATAACCAGAGAGCGGGAAGTGGATTGATTGAGAATGGTTGCGGTTTCTACCATTTCTATCATAAAAGTGGATCGGCCCCGCGCCAAATCATCGGCGGCCCCTACGCGGCTAAAAATTTTGTCCACAAGCCCGATATGGGCAGACATAGCTGGAACATAAAATCCAGCTTGGGCCATAATGGCAATCAAGGCATTTTGACGAAGAAAAGTAGATTTCCCAGCCATATTGGGGCCGGTCAGAAGCCAGATTCTTTGAGAGTCCGAAAGATCGCAATCATTGGGAGAGAAAGTTTCAGACCCAGAGCGCAGAGATGATTCGACTACGGGATGACGTCCTCCTTCGATATGAAAGGCAAGCGAGGAATCAACAGCAGGCCGTGTGTAATTCTGCTCTATCGCCAGATTGGCCTGTGCTGAGGCCACGTCGATTGCGGCAAGGGCGGCGGCTTGTTGGCTGATGGTTTCAGCCAAAGCCAAAGTCTCAAGCGAGAGGGTTTCAAAAAATTCGAGTTCCAAAGCAAGAGATTTATCCGCTGCCGAGGAAATATCTTTTTCAAAAGAGGCTAACTCAGGCGTGGTAAAGCGAACTGCGCCTGCCATTGTTTGGCGGTGAATAAAAGGATTTTCGCTTTGCGAATTTTTGACGAGGAGGGCATCAGCACGTTTTGCAGGGACTTCGATAAAATAACCCAGAATATTGTTATGAGTGATTTTGAGGGTTTCAATCCCCGTCATCTGGCTATAGTGACTCTGAAGTCCCGCAATCATGCGGCGGCTTTCATCCCGAAGGCCGCGCAGCCTATCCAGTTCCTCGGAAAATCCTGCGCGAATAAAACCGCCATCACGGGTCAGAATGGGAGGAGAATCGCTCAAGGCTATACTGAGTTTATCCCGAATTTGCGCAAGGTCTGGTGTCTCAGAAAGGGTGTCGCAAAAAGGGCGCAGGGCGGTCTCGCAGGCCCCGTTTTCGATTAGTATCGTGCGGACAGAGGCCGCTCCCGTAAGGCCTTCACGCAACGCCACAAGATCACGTGGGCCTCCGCGATTCATGCTCAAACGAGCCAAGGCCCTCTCCATATCGGGAATGGATTTGAGCAGGGAACAAATGGATTCCGAAGCGGAACGAGATTGGATAAAATATTCAATCTCGTTATGCCGTTGTTCGATGTCTTTTAGGTTGCGTAAAGGGGCGACAAGACGCGATTGCAGCATCCGCGCACCCGCTCCGGTTAAGGTGCGGTCAATGGTGGAAAGGAGGCTCCCGCGCTTTTCTCCGCCAAGCGTACGGACAAGTTCGAGGTTGCGCAAAGTCGAGGGATCAATCTCTAGAACATCATCAGATGAAGTTTTTTTAGGTCGTAATAGGTAAGGAAGGTTACCTTTTTGTGTGCGCTCAATGTAATCTATCAAGGCCCCAGCGGCAGAAATCTCGGCGCGGCTAAAAGCACCGAAAGATTCGATTGTTTCTACTCCGAAAAGACTTTGCAGCCGTGCTCGCCCACGCTCACTTTCAAAATAGAGAGGAGATTGTTGCGAAAGACAATCTCGGAATTCCAACAAGGTGTTTGAAATAGAATCACTCTCTGGCACAAGAATTTCTTTGGGGGAAATGCGTTGTAAGGTGCTGGAAAGTTGTGTTTTTGTAATCGGTTGGACCAGAAACTCTCCGGTCGAAACATCGGCCCATGCGAGGGCGAATTGTTCCCCGATTTCGGATACGGCGGCAAGATAGTTGTTTGTTCTTGCGTCTAAAAGATTGTCTTCGGTGAGGGTTCCGGCGGTTACTATCCGCACGACTTCCCGCCGGACCAGTGTTTTCCCTCCGCGTTTTTTGGCATCTTCTGGACTTTCGGTTTGCTCACAAATGGCGACTTTGTGTCCGGCGCGGATCAGGCGAGCAAGGTAAGGTTCATGGGAATGAAACGGAACCCCACACATAGGAATATCATCACCCTGATTTTTCCCGCGGTGGGTCAAGGTAATATCAAGAACAGAGGATGCAATCAGGGCATCTTCAAAAAACAGTTCAAAAAAATCTCCCATGCGATAGAACAAAAGACAATCAGGATGCGCCGCTTTAACCGCATGATACTGCGCCATCATGGGCGTATGCCCATCGGCGATAAAGTCAGTTTCTGTTTTCATGCGCGGGTTGGTCATTTTCTTAATTCTTTGGGTTATTCCTAAGTTAATTACATCTCCTTTGTCATCCCCCGAATTTGCAGAGCAAATTCTAGGGGGATCCAGAATCTATCACTGGATCGCCTTAGAATGCGTAGCCGCATTCAGGCGATGACGAAGGGGCTACTTCTTGCACGCCCCGAATCTCCCGCCCCTTACTTCACCCCTGTTGAGCCAAAACCGCCAGCCCCGCGAGAGGTTTCGTCAAGGTCTTCGCAGACGTTCCACTGTGCCTGTTCATAGCGGGCAATAATCATCTGCGCGATACGCATACCGCGTTCAATGGTGAAAGATTCTGCGCTATGGTTGATGAGGATGACTTTTATCTCGCCGCGATAATCGGCATCAATCGTGCCCGGGCTGTTGAGTACGGTCATTCCGTTTTTGGCGGCCAGCCCTGAGCGAGGACGGACCTGACATTCATATCCACAAGGCAGCGCAATTGAGATCCCTGTGGGTACGATAGCTCGTCCACCTGCCGCCATAACCAGAGGCTCGTCAATAGCCGCCATTAAATCCATTCCTGCAGATTGGGGAGTTGCATAAGCAGGCAGGGGAAGGTCTTTGCCATGGTCCAGAACTTTGATGGAAACGGTTACAGCTTCACAAGCATTGTCGTTGATGCAAGGCAAAGCAGAAGCAGACGAGATTGGCATAGCGCGGTCTTTCTTTGGTTATAAAAATCATAAAGGAAAAGGCCCTGTACCTTAGCACAGGGCCCTTCCAAAAATCAAAACGCGAGAAGAAATTATTTGACTTCTTCTTTAACGGCTTCAGCAGCACCTTCAGCGGCTTTTTCTGCGCCTTCAGCAGCTTTTGCAGCTTCTTCAGCAGCTTTTGCAGCTTCTTCGGCAGATTTAGCGGCTTCTTCAGCAGACTTGGCAGCGTCAACAGCACCTTCAGCAGCAGGGGCAGCGTCAGCAGCAGGAGCAGCAGCCTCGGTTGCAGCTTTTACAGCATCGGTTGTTGCTTCGGTGGCGGCAGCAGCAGCGTCAGTAGCGGCGGCAGCAGCATCGGTTGCAGCTTCAGCAGCTTTTTCGGAGACTTGTTCTACAGAGTCAGCGGCTTGCTCAGCCCCCTCGGAAATAGCCGAAGCAGCCTCGCCAGCTGCAGGCATGACGCTATTAGCATCTTCGCCAGGTTGTGAGCTTTTGCTCATGATGCCGAAAGCGGCCAAAGCCACAACAACAGCTGCAGCAATGATGGTCAGGGTGGTTTTGTTCATTTTTTCGTTCCTTTTATTTACAGAGTTTCATTATTAGTTACGAGTCTTCAGGGCAAAATCTGAATTTTTGCCAATGTCTTGGACAAAGGCCTTGCTAAAAAACCAGATTCTTGGCTTTTTGCAAGTCTTTTTTCCTAATCTTATAAAATAGTTTGGGGTTATTTAGGGCAGAATACTGCTATCCCCTTGAAAGTAAATATGAAAAAAACGTGTGACGTTCTGTTTCAAAGTTTCATTCTTTGTTCATTCAGCCAAGGCGCAACCGATTACAAGAATATTGACATATAATTAAAAATTATTTAATTTATGTAAATTATTTACGACGATGTTTCAAACAAGAAGGCAAAACGCATGGCAAACTGGCAGTACACACCGGATCAGGAAGAAGTTCACGCATACGCAGATAATCTGGCGAAGCGGTTTTTTGAAAAATTGCGGGAACGGTCTGAACTTTTCAACCTTGCTATGATGTACTTGCGTGCAGAGCCGTACGGCTATTCTCCAGCCAGGGGCCTTTTACAAGCGATAGAGGTTAAAAAAATGGGCCTTTCTCCGCTGAACAGAAGCGCGAAATTCTCCAGATGTTGCGGGATTCGGCCTTGGATGTTTATGGAGCGAAAAGCTCGGGTGAGCAGAACGATCTAGGGGAAACAGCTCATCACGTATTGTGCTCCGTGGCGCGAGAGTTTATCAGCAC
>CAYZAR010000129.1:0-5026 GCA_964476455.1 uncultured Micavibrio sp. | reverse complement strand
GGTTTCCGATATGCCTCTTGAGACACAGGGAAAGATATTGAGGGTTCTTCAGGACCAAACATACAAGCGTTTGGGAGGAGCGACTCCGGTTAGAGTTGATGTGCGCGTTATGGCATCAACTAGCCGGAACTTGCAGGACTTAATAGACGAGGGAAAGTTCCGCGAAGATTTGTACTATCGCCTGAATGTGGTACCGCTTGCCATTCCGGCTTTGCGTGAGCGGGCAGATGATATTCCAGTTCTTATTGAACATTTTATGGCTCAATACGCTGGGCAGTCTGGTCTTCCTCATCGCAAAGTTTCGGAGGGTGCGATGGCGGCTATGCGTTCTTATGCTTGGCCTGGAAATATTCGTCAGCTGCGCAACCTTATTGAGTGGATGATGATCGTGGGCTCTAGTAGCGATGAGCCTATTCAGACTGATGATCTTCCTCCTGAAATAGCACAGACTGTTTCTCCCACTTTGCGGGCAGATCTTGGAGCTGATCTGATTGCGATGCCTTTGCGGGAGGCACGGGAGATTTTTGAGCGTGAGTATTTGGTTTCCCAAGTTAATCGGTTTGGCGGGAATATTTCACGAACGGCCCAATTCATTGGAATGGAAAGGTCTGCTTTGCACCGAAAACTCAAAGGCCTTAACGTAGGTTCTTCAGATAAAGAGGATGTCAAAGAAGATCATCCAGATTCCTATGACCGGACCTTCAGAGCGCGAGCCTGAGATGATCAAAAAAAGGCCAGATGCTATCTTCTTTGACTGGGATGGAACCTTGATCGATTCTAAAGAAGCGATACAAGGTTACCTCAACCACGTTCTAGGTCATTTTGGAAAGCCATTACTGTCGTTGGAAGAAGCTTGCAAAGCCACTCGGAAGTCGGCCAGAGAAACATACCCGCAGGTTTTTGGCGAAAAAAGTGACGAAGCGTTGCAGTTGCTTTATAAACACGTTGCAGAGACTCATCTTTCGACCTTAAAGCCGTTTGAGGGGGCAGAGGAATTTCTGGATAAACTTCATCACGCCCAAATCCCTATGGCGGTTGTCAGTAATAAACACCATCCCAATTTATTGCGGGAAGTTTCTCACCTAGGTTGGAACACCTATCTCACGGAAAATGTAGGAGCAGGGGAAGCGGAGAGGGATAAACCTGCACCTGATCCTTTGCTTCTTTCTGCAAAAAGAAAGGGGCTCGATCCTTCAAAACACGAATTGTGGTATGTGGGGGATACGGAAACGGATATGAAGGCAGCCCTTGGGGCAGGATTTCGTCCGTTTTTCATAGAACACGGGATGGAAAAACGTGAAGATGTCCTGCATTTTCCTCAATTGCCTGTTTTTGTTCAAGATTTTCAGGCCTTCGTTCGTATATTGACGCAAATCCTTTAGAAGAGTTTTGCAAAGACGCTAGACGAGGGAGGGTTCCTCCTCTAATGTCTCTCGGCCCAAAGAAAAAACAGACCGCTAAAAAAAGGAAAAAAAATGAGCGAAAAAAATCAAAATATTCAGGATGTTTTTCTAAATCGGATCAGGAAAGAGAAATATACAGTAACTGTTTTCTTGGTGAACGGTGTAAAACTGCAAGGTGTTGTAACGTGGTTTGACAATTTTTCTTTGTTGCTCAAACGCGACTCTCATATTCAGCTTGTTTACAAACACGCCATTTCAACCATCATGCCGTCTGGCCCGTTGTCCCTTTATGATGGGGATGATGTGGATGATGGTGTGACATCTTCACCGGCTGAGTGACTTTTTCTTCATGACAGCGTCTTGCCTGATTATCCATCCGATCTTGACTACGGCGGCATCAGAGCGGGAGCATGGACGAGATCTTTCGTCTTTGCTTGCAGAGGCAGAGGGGCTTGCTAAAGCTATTCAACTCGATGTTTTAGGAGTTATTCCAGCGAAGGTTTATAAAATTTCTGCGGGGCATCTTCTTGGGGCAGGTGCACGAGAAGAAATTAAGGCCAAAATTGAAGAGCTAACACCTTCGGTGGTAATTATAAATTCCAACCTCTCGCCTGTTCAGCAGCGAAACCTTGAACGGGACTGGCAAACCAAGGTCATTGACCGGACGGGGCTTATCCTAGAAATTTTTGGAGCGCGGGCGCATACCAAGGAAGGGCGTCTTCAAGTTGATCTAGCGGCTTTGAGCTATCAACGCTCACGGCTTGTTAAGTCGTGGACCCACCTTGAGCGACAACGCGGAGGAACAAGTTCAACCGGAGGCCCGGGGGAAACCCAGCTTGAAATTGACCGCCGTATTATTGATGGTAAAATTGCGGCTATGAAATTGCAGATCGAAAGTGTGAGGCAAAACCGTGATCTGCAAAGACAAAGTCGTGAACGGGTTCCTTTTCCCATTGTGGCTCTGGTGGGCTACACCAATGCTGGCAAATCAACTCTGTTCAACAAGCTAACGGGAGCCGAGGTTTTTGCACAGGATCTATTGTTTGCCACACTTGATCCGACTATGCGGAAGCTTAAAATTCCTAGCGGAAGGCTGGTTATTCTTTCTGACACGGTTGGGTTTATTTCGGACCTTCCAACTCACTTGGTGGCTGCGTTCAGGGCTACTCTTGAGCAGGTTCAGTATGCAGATGTGATTTTACACGTTCGGGACATTTCCTCACCCGATACAGACGCTCAACGAGAAGATGTTGTCGGTATTCTTAAAGATCTTGGGATTGAATACGAAACAGACCCAAGAATTATTGAGGTTCTCAACAAAATAGATTTGTTGAGCGATGAGGCGATCATTTACCGTGAGCCTGATTTTAGAGGACGGCAAATTGAGCTTTCAGCGATCAGTGGGGAAGGTATCCCCGACTTACTGGACGCGATTGAAAAAGTCATGGCCCATAGTCAAAATCTCATGAAAATTAGGCTTTCGGTCACTGAGGGTAAAGCCTTGGCATGGCTGCACCGCCACGCTTCTATTGTTTCCCGTACAGATAATGAGGAAGACATAAGCCTAGAAGTCTCTATTTCTCCTTCTGAGCAAGAAAAATTCCTCTATCAATTTCCCAATATTAAGGCCTCTTGAGGCTTATCAAAAAATTTACTTTTTGAAGGATACAATGGATTAGGTTAGAGTGTCTTCTGCCTGCCTGTGTTGTTCATAACAAACCGTTTCTCGTCTATTGTGCAAGGAGCTTGCAAGTGACCACACCGTATTACGATTCTATTCAGCTGATTGAACGGCTACACCGCTATTTTCTTGACGTGGTTAAAACCGAGCTTGATCGCAAAAACATTTTGGACATTAACAACGTGCAGGCGATGATTTTGCATAACATTGGGACGGATGAAATGACGGTCGGTGAGCTAACGTTGCGCGGGTACTATCTCGGCTCAAATGTTTCCTACAACGTCAAGAAAATGACGGAGAACGGTTATATTGCTCAGGAGCGTTCTATTCACGATAAGCGTTCAATCCGAGTAAAGCTGACAGAAAAAGGGCGTGAGCTTCATAAGGTTCTGGATGATATGTTTGAACGTCAAGAAGGGAAGCTCATCACGGTAGGCATTGAAAATCCTGATCTGGTCGATTTCAACGCAACGATGAAGCAGCTAGAACGGTTCTGGGCTAGCCAGACTTCGTTTACTGGTCTTGCCAGCCTTGATATTGACGATATTTAACTGAAAGCCTGAATGCCTGTTTGGGCTCGTCCGAGGATGAGCGCGTGGATGTCGTGCGTTCCTTCGTAGGTGTTGACGGCTTCTAAGTTCATCATGTGCCGAATAACATGATATTCATCGGAAATACCGTTTCCGCCGAGCATATCTCGTGCTATCCGCGCTATATCAAGGGCTTTTCCACAGTTGTTTCTCTTCATCAGGGAGATAGCTTCCGGACAAGCTGTCCCCGATTGCATTAATTGGCCAAGGCGAAATGCGCCATGAAGACCGAGTGTAATCTCTGTTTGCATATCGGCTAATTTTTTTTGCACCAACTGATTGGCGGCGAGAGGCCGCCCAAAAATTACACGATCCAGTGTGTACTGTCTCGCAATGTGCCAGCAACTCTCTGCTGCTCCCATAACCCCCCATGCGATCCCGTATCGCGCTTTGTTGAGGCACATAAACGGAGCTTTAATCCCGTCGGCGAAGGGCAGCTTGGCTTCTTCTGGGACGAAAACTTCGTCCATCATTATTCCGCCGGTAACGGAAGCGCGTAAAGAAAACTTTCCTTCTATTTTGGGTGTTTCTATACCTTCCATCCCTCTTTCAAGGATCAATCCAATGACCTGGTCCTCATCATCTTTGGCCCAGACAACAAAGACATCTGCGACCGGAGAGTTGGTGATCCATTGTTTTGAGCCAGAAAGGCGGTATCCTCCCGAAACTTTCTTGGCGCGAGTACGCATAGAAGAGGGGTCAGATCCCCCATCTGGTTCGGTTAGACCAAAGCATCCAATCATGTTGCCTTTGGCAAGTAAGGGTAAATATTTTTCTTTTTGGGGGAGAGAGCCAAAGGTAAAAATAGGGTACATGACGAGGGATGATTGTACAGAAAAAGCTGATCGGTAGCTGGAATCAACCCGCTCCAATTCTCGTGCGATAAGGCCATAAGCAACCTCAGAAGTTCCTGCACAATCATACCCTTTAATCGTGGGGCCAAGCAGTCCAAGCTGCCCCATGTCTCGCATGACTTGTCGATCGAAAGTTTCATGGCGGTTGGCTTCGATAATTTGTGGCAGCAGGGAATTTTTAGCAAAATCACGAGCCGTTTCTTCGATCATGCGCTCCTCATCTGTTAATTCGTTATTGAGGAGGAGAGGATCTTACCATTGAAATTCTGGCTTGGTTGTCATACTGATTCTCGAAGAAACAAGGTGAAAGGAATTGGGATTATAATATGCCTGACGATATTCTCAAAGGCCGGACCGTACTCATTGAATTCAGCAAGATAGGAAATTTGACAAAAGTCAGTGCTTTTGATGAGAAAACACTAACAGAAGTTTCAATCTCAGGCCCATCTTCGTGCGGCGAGGAGGTTTTGCGCCGAAACGCAATTAAGCGGCTGGAGT
>CAYZAR010000128.1:0-5027 GCA_964476455.1 uncultured Micavibrio sp. | reverse complement strand
TCTTGGGGCTCTTGGGGGAATGGATGGTTTCTTTGTCTCTCGTCTTCGCAAGAGATCTGGATAGAGATACTGCGCCGCCTAATCTCTCAACTCTCAAAAAAACGATCAAGGGCAGCAAGCAGCTCGTCAGTTGTGTTGTAGAAATATAAAGTTGCAATCTTTTGAGGGATCAAGAATCCCTCTCGTTCCATTTGTCTGAGTTGTTCAATTGTTGCGTCGTAGTAATGGTTGAGATTCAAAACAAAAATAGGACGAATGGCATATTCAATTGAGTTCGTCGGATCATCATCGGCGGGAACGTAGTCCTGTTCAATAGTTTCATAAATTTCATCCAGTGTTCCAATTCCTCCTGGCATGACAATGAAGGCATCGGCTCCTTCGAGGAGCATTTGTTTTCTCTCAGTCAAGGTCTCGGTGATCGTGAATTCAATCCCTAGTTTTTCAGGCTCGTTGATGTTGATAAACTTTTTGGGAACATAGCCAAAAATTTGTGCCCCACTGCCTGTTTTAATAGCTGCTTCTTTGACGGAGGAGCAATAAGCCCCCATCAATCCGCGCCGTGATCCTCCAAATTTTGTGATACATTTGCGTGATCCTATATAATCGCCAACGGCTTTGGCCGCAGCCATATAGGACGGGTATTCACCAGAATGCGCCCCAGAGAAGTAGGTGATAACTTTCATAGCAACCCTTTGAGAAAGTTCTTTGGACGCTATTGCAAAATCAGACCAGTTTTTGAATAGGACCCAATAATTTTTCCGGTTTCTGGATCATTCACATAGAACATTCCCGGCCGCTTGGCGGTGACTTGATAAACATAATCAAGAGTTTCCATCACGCGCCGCTTATCAAGTCCGGATAAGTGATAGAAATTTGGACCAATATCAACTGCAGGCACATCGTCACAGCGAACATATTGTTTTTGGAGAATGCCAACTGTTACCCATTTTGAGATGAGATCAGTTCCGCGCCCGGTATCCATAGATACCCAGTCTTCGGGTTTCCACGCGACTCCGCTCCACTGTGTGTTATGCGGTTCTGTCCCGTTGTCGTAATAGGGAATAAAGTCTTGGTTCTCCCAGTGACTGGACCACCACCAAAAACTAAAGAATTTTGGCCCCGCCTGCGCCGCCGAGGGCATTAAGAGGGTACACAGCAGAAGGAAAACGAGGGAAAATTTGGTCATAAGGCACATCCATAAAATCTTTCTTAATCTATCCTATGATATATTAAGAAAATGATAAACACGATTTCTGCATCTGTTTCAGGTTTGATGGCGGCGGGCAAGAAAATGTCTGTCGCGGCAAACAATATAGCAAATGTTTCGACGGTGGGGTCTTTAGACCCATCTGCGCCGGAGCAGCCTTATCACGCTTTGACCACCGTTGACCAATCTACGGCCGGAGGAGGGGTGCAAACGGTATCGTTAGAGAGAAACCCGCCATTTTTCCCCATTTATTCGCCAGATTCTCCGTTTGCGGATGCCGAAGGGCTGGTTGGGGCTCCGAACGTCAATCTGGATGAGGAACTCACAAAGACGATCCTTGCCAAGCAATCTTATACGGCAAATGCCAAGGTTATTGGTACGAGTCAGCGGATGCACGAGTCTTTGATGGATGCCATCGACCAAAAGGTTTGATGGTTACAGCGTCGAGAGCAAAAGCCCTACAGCTCCCAGCATGATGAGAAACCCTGGAATTGGGGCTGATTCGTCGGGTTCCCGCCGCAGGTAGTTGAGGCCATATAACCACATGGGGGTTAAGGCCAGAAAAATTCCAGGCAAAGTTGGGTTTGGGGCACCAGAAAGAGCAAAAACTCCGGCAAGAAATCGTGCGGCACTCCAGAAACCACACCAAAATCCACCCCACAGCAAACGCAGATCGGTAAACTTCATAGGCCGACCTCCTGCTGGAACGGGGATGGCAGCTATCCAAGCAACGCCGGCGGTTACCACCATGGACAAGAAAGAAAAGGCAACGGCAAGGGCGTAGATATTATAGGCCCCGCCCATAGCCCATTTGGTCAAGGCATCAACTGCACCAAGGGCCAGTCCGAGCGGGAGGACAATCATAAAGCTTTCCCATCCGGCATCGTTCTCCCGAACTTTCTGAAGGGCGAGACAAATGGTCAAGGCTGAAATGATTGCCAACAAGATTTTGAAGGGAGATTCGGTCAGAACAGGACGCTCTTCCGGCATCATCAGCCACCAAAGAACATAAGATCCAATGGCCGCAAGCGGTAGAACCATGCTGGTGACCCGTCCAGTTCGCCGCGCAGCTAGCCAGAAAAACATGACCATGCCCACGCCGGACACAATGCCGCTCAGGACTGCGATAAGGTAGAACTCCATGTTTTCAGAGATGGGGGGCCATATCATGAAAGGAAGGGCGGCTGAAAATAAAAGAGCTCCAAAAGTAGATCTCCACGCATTAAGCATCTGGGCATCCAGACGGTATTTTTTATTGCTTTCAGCCAGAATGGCGGCAAACAAACTGGAGAGCAAAGCCCAAATAACCCAACTCATTTTACCCTTTCTCAGCCGTTAACGGCATAGTGAACGAGGATGGCGGCTGCGTAGCCCAGCAGGAGAACAGGGGTCCAACGTAGATGCTGCAAGAAGGTGTATTTTCCTTTCGACATACCCATTAAGGCTACACCAGCGGCGGAACCAATGGCTAGCAAGCTTCCACCTACTCCCAAAGTCAGAGTTAGGAGCTGCCAGTGAAACAGGTCCATTTCGGGACTCATGCTCAGCACGGCAAACATCAATGGAATATTGTCAAATCCTGCTGAAAAAATACCAATGAGGATGTTAACTGGTCCCGGGCCGAATCCTTCATACAAATAGCTTGAGGCAACTTCGAGGTATCCGAGATAGCTAAGGCCGCTAATGCAAAAGATGATGCCGAAGAAGAACAACATTGTGTCCCACTCGGTGTCATCCATTAAACGAAAGACATCAAAATCATCTTCGCGCAGACGAGCCTCCTTTTTGAGAAAGTAGCCAAAGGTAAGAAGCATTCCAAGTCCAAGCATCATGCCCAAGAAGGCAGGCAAAGAGAAAACCTGTTCAAATAAAATGGCCAGACCAATCGTCAGAAGGCCTAATGCAATAATCCTCTTCGAACCGATTTTCATCGGAACATCAAGAATAATCGGGGCAGGCTTCTCTTTGGGAATGAAGAAAGAGAGGATAAAAGCAGGGACCAGAAAACAAGCCAAAGAAGGCAAAAAGAGGGGAAGGAAATCAAGAAATTGAACGTGGCCTGATTGCCAGACCATCAAAGTTGTAATATCTCCGAATGGGCTGAATGCTCCCCCTGCGTTTGCGCCATTGACAACATTGATAAAACCCAAAGTCAGGAATCGTTTATTATCTCCGGCGAGGGACAAGATAACGGACCCCATGACTAAAGATGTGGTCATATTGTCCGCCAAAGGAGAGAGGGCAAAGGCAATGGCACCAGTGATCCAGAAGAGCTGGCGGTCCGAATACGCAGCGCGAACAAGGCGAGAGCGTAGCGATTCAAAAACCTGTCGTTCCTCTAGTGCACTGATATAGGTCATTGCTGCGAGCAAAAAGAGGAACAGGCTTCCATATTCTTCAATTGTGGAGCCAACGGCGTTGTGCAACTCTTCGGGATCAATTCCAAGATCGAAATTAGCCCATGCAACAAGTGCCCAGATGAGGCCCGCTCCGATTAAGACAGGTTTTGATTTGCGCAGCTCTGTTTTTTCTTCGATAAAAACAAAAACGTAGCAAAGCAAAAAAATGACAATGGCCAGCCATGCCGCTGGATGGGTTAGCATGGCAGGAAAACTGGCCTTCATTTCTGGTGCATCAAGGGATTCCGCCCAGCTAGAAAATGGAAAAAGGCACATCAGGGCAAAAATCAATTTGTTCATGTGAAAAGTCCTGCAAGGAGGGGATAAAGACAAGCACTGTAAGCAGTATATCCTGATTTTCAGAAAAAAACAGCCTGTAAGCGGCGGTTTATGGGCTTGAAACTTCCAAGACAACTCCAGCCGCTATTAACATAAATATTTCTCTTGTGATTAGCCCCGCTTCTTTGTATTTCTATAATCAAAATACAGGAAATGTGAGCATGGGTGGAATATACATAGAAGAAGATTTGCTTGTTAAATACAGCATTGTTGATAGCAAACTTCCAGAGGGCCAGAGAATTCATAACGCCTTACTTGCCAAAGCAAGAGCTTTGGCTGGGCGTTATATTGATTTTGGTAAGACACCTGTTACTTTTCTTTTGTCTGACTCTGACGGCCCTAATGCTTTTTTTGCACCTGCTTTCGACCCCCAAAACAAGCCACGGTGCGATGATGGAGAAACAGTTCGTTACATCAAAAATCCAATACCGACACCTGTTATTTGTATTACGCGGGGCTTGTTGGAAATGGTGGATAATCAAGATCAGCTAGATTTTGTGTTGGGCCATGAATTGACGCACGTGATGATGCGAGGATTTGGTATTCAACATAATTCAAAAGGAGAGGAAGGCATCGCAGATTTGCACGCCGTTGATCTGGTGTACGATGCGGGAGGAGACCCTAAGCAAGCTCTCATCATGTCAGAAAAAATCTCTGCCTATGCCAAAGCAGAAAAAGAAAAGGGAGAAATAAGCGAGAGAAAATCAAGGAGAAAGCGAGAGGAGGACGGTGTTGACTGGTCCTAAATTCTTGATTTTCATATGAGTGATAAAAATAGAACGGCTGGGATTGAAGCTTCACTGACTAGGCTATCTCACCTTATTGACGAACGTCAACCAACAGCGATTGATAAGGAAGTTTTATCTGCTCATTACAATGATCCAATTGACGAATTTCTTGATGCTCATAACTACAAAAAGAGAACCCCTCTTGGTAAACTAAAGCTTCTTGTCGATTGTATCGATCATCTTTCTGCTCCAGTTTCTCCTGAGGAATATTTTGAGGATCAGGGTGTTTGGTTAGGTAAATGTTTAGTCCCATGTTCTTCAGGAGTATGCTATAGAAAACTCATGGAGGCAGAT
>CAYZAR010000127.1:3651-5072 GCA_964476455.1 uncultured Micavibrio sp. | reverse complement strand
TCAAAATATAGCTATGCAGAAACATCAGCTCAGGGCGAAACCGTGAAGCGCGAAGAAACGTCTTTACCCGCTCTCTCCACAGTACAGGGTCGTGAGGCCACGCCCCTTTGCGGTTCATTCCCGCTTCCCATTTCGCATATTTTTCATGACGGAAAGCCCATCCCCGCGTATCTTCGCACGCTAGATGAATAAGAGGAGATTTCAAAAACCCTATTTTCTCACCTGTAAATTCTTGTTTGAGGACAGGTTGATAATGGCCTTCTATTTCTCCCATCCCTAAAATATCAAGATCATCCACGACCGGAAATTCTAGCTTGCGCCGATTGAGGAGAGCCAATTTGTTGTTTTGCAAACCAAACCTTAAAAGCTTACCGCCGACTCTGTATTGTCCCTTGATGAAATATCCGGCACAGCTTGGTTCCCCTGCAAAGAGATTCTTCATTTCCCTTTTCAAGGACTCCGTCACAATCTCATCACCATCCACAAAGAAAACCCAATTGGAAAGAAGGGAAACATTATCCAAAATCCACTGCCGCTTTTTTGGGTAAGCCCCATTCCAGTTGAAAGGGACCACACGAGCCCCAAGCTCCCGATCCTTTTCCGCCGTCCCATCAGGACTTTGCGAATCAACAACGACAATTTCTTGAAACTCTTCCAGAGCTCTTAGGCACTCGGCTATTCTTGCAGATTCGTTTTTCGTAGCAACCACCACCGAAACCGGAATCTTAGTCATGGTGTTTCTTTCCCAACCCCAGAGACGAAAAAAAGAATCCAGCCGCTCCCCCTACCAAACTTGCTAGCAAAAGAAGTAACAAACGCTGCGGAGAAACTGGTCGAACACGAGAAGCTGGAGGTTCCACAACCATCGCAGCATATGGCCTATCCATTGAAATAAGCATTCGCCGCCGCTCCTCCCCCATCAAGAGCTGAGCCAGAGCCTGTCTGTGGTCAGGATTAACTGTTTTGCCCAGTTCCCTTTTAACCCACGAAATTTGCTCGTCTGTTTCAACCCGCGCCTGCGCTCGAATGAGTTCATCCGTAATCTTGTGAACCCTCGATAAAAACTTCACTGCAAACTCAGGGTCAGGATGACGATAGGATATACGTCGACTAGAACTCGGCCCAATAGGCTCCCACGTTAGCTTATCTTTGAGATACTCAGCCAATTCTGCCGCAGAAATTATTTCAGTTCTCCCAAAACGCACACTCCGGTCCTCACCGACTTTTTGCATGATGTCTTGGTATTTAATCAGCACCGAAGCCACACTCTGTTCACGAAAAATTTGTTCAAATCGCGTGAACTCTTCTGGAAGGAATGACCCAAACTGACCACCCGAGTCAATTGGCCTTCCTTTTCCCTGTCCGCAATCTAGAAAATCCCCACTTCGCCCGTTTTGAGCAACAGGAGAAACAATCATCGT
>CAYZAR010000127.1:0-3641 GCA_964476455.1 uncultured Micavibrio sp. | reverse complement strand
GCCTCATAGTGGGGAACAAGGAAAACAAGAAGAAGTAAAGAGCATAAAATTCCAGCCCCAGATCCTAATGCTACAGATTTCCGCTGTGCCCATACATGGAGGACAAGAGCCAAAAGATTTTCTTCTCTGTGAGCCCCCTCGGTCATGCAGCCTTATACCGCACGATCTCGCGGGCTCCCTTGACCCAAGAGGCCAAGGACCCATCCGGCGTAAAATTCTCTGCCGCTTTTAAGGCCCCTTGCTGAGCAGAAAACCATGCCTCCCCGTCAAGCCGATAGGTTTTAATCGCTTCTGCCAAGGCCACAGCATTACCCTGAGGAATGACCTGACCCGCGCCAAATTCTTTTAGGACGCGAGCCGTTTCTGACTGTTCAGGACCAACTAATACGCAAGGCCGTCCCGCCGCCAAAGCTGCATAGAGCTTCGAGGGAACCAACATTCCCATCACTTCATGTTTCATGCTAATTAAATGAACATCTCCGCTTTCCATCAAATCTTTGAGACGAGCCGCTGGCTGGGGAGGAAGCAAACGAATATTATCAAGCCCCCTTGAAGCTCTTTCGCGTGCCAAGGCATCAAATCCCGGCCCCTCTCCCACAAAAACAAACTCTATTTCAGGAAACGTTGCCAAAAGATTTTCCGCAGCCTGCAACAATGTTGCAACCGGATGGGCCCGACCAATGTTCCCCGCATAAAGAACCCTGAACTTCGGCTCTTCATCAACAAAAAAAGGTTTGTTTTTTAGAACAGCCCGCGCTCGATTGCTGTTGGCCGCATCTTGAACCTTAATTGAAGGGATCTCAGCTTTCGCCGTGAGTTCAATATCTGGCCAGTTAGGAATTGTCACAAGCCGCGACATATCAACGCCCGTACTAACAAGATGGCGTGCCATACACCGCCCAATGGCAACCACACGATCACACGACTTCATTGATCGCCGCGACATACCTTGCAGGAATCTCATCAGGAAGGGAGACGGTTTGACCCCCAAAGCTGGAAGAATGTCAGGATAAAGATCCTGACACCAATGAATATGGGTCGATTTTTTTATACGGGAGATCAAGCGGCCTGCCACTACCAGAAAAGGCGGGTCTGTCAATGTCACCACAAGCTGGTGGCGCGGCAAAGATAAGGCAACCCACAAGAGGCGAAGCCAAATCCAAACATAATTCAGTGCGGTTTTGTGAAGACGAGCGGCAATCCGGTGAACGTGAACCTCCCCATCCTGACTTTCTCCGCCCTGCGCCGCCGTTGTCAGTACAGTCACGTCCCATCCATCGCGTGCAAAAGCCTGAGCTAAGTCCCGCAAAACGCGACCCGTTGCGCCGCGAACCGGAGGATAAACGCGATTAATAAGCAGAACAGATGGCTTCCGCATTCCTGAAGATAATCTCTTTCCGTGTAGTCGCTTGTATTTGAGAACACGCCAGTTATGGCATAGCTGGAGGTGATTTTTCAAGTTTTCTGTTTTCTTTGAGCAAAACCCACACCAAAAGAAGTAAAAGTCCAAATCCCAAAGATTTATGACTAGCGTACAGACTTAAGGTGACCAACACCGGCAAAAGAGCGGGAATAAGCCAAAAAACTGTTTTTGTTCCCATCTGCCTACTTCCTTTTAGGAGGGAAATTCCCGCCCACGCCGCAAGCCCCACTCCCACAAGACCCGTCTTGAGCCATAAAGAAGACAGCAAGGAATGGGTGTAGCCAACCGGAAGCCCCCCTACGGCTGGGTTTTCGAAAACCTCCCCCCAGCCCATACCAAAAAGATTTCTCCCTATCGAAACAGACACGACATCGCTAACCGCAGCCCATTCTTGAAGACGACTATTTAGCCCCACAATTTGGGTCTTGAGCACAAGGATAGCAAATATATTTTCAAAAAAGGGGAGTAAACCAACTCCCACACCACCCAGAAAAAGAAGACAGCGCAGAAACCCTTTTGGATTTTTCCACAACACGAATCCCGATAAACAAACCATATAGGCAACAGCAACAGAGAGAAACGCCCGTTGCTGCATGATACTCATAGCCACAATCGGAATTGCCGCAAGAACAAATATAAGAATCCCGCGACTCCAGCTCCCCAGCGTTCCCAAATAATGAAAAGCCCACGCCTGAAGAGTCAGTTCAGCAAACAAAACTTCGGGAGAGTTGGCGAGGTATAAAAAGTCAGGCGGAGCAGACAACGAAAACTCCCATAGGCCAACTCCGTCTCTATGCCATGCCGCCCCGATAGTTCTGAGCGAGAAAAGGAGGCCCATCAAAACCAGCAATCTCGGAAAGTAGGCTACGAAGTGTTTGTTATCCGCAACCCCCCTATAGGCCATTGGTAAAAAGAGAAAAAGGAACGGAATAAGATCACGCATCACCGCAACCAAGTCATGCCCTCTCACCAATGCAAGAAAAATAGGAACAGTCAAACCGTACCCCAGAAAAATTTCGGCCCCGCCAATTTTGTCCATCTTTGGCAGTGTAGATGATGTTCCAAGCAGAACTAGGACCGTAATTTCAGCCCAACCCAGATGATCCGGAGTTGGAGAACTAAATGCCGCATAACAAATAAGCCCTATAAAAAAAAATAGGACTCGCCACGGCACAGTCGAAAAATCTGATAAGTTTCTTTCTTTCACCTTGCAGCAACATCCCACAACATCTTACAAGCAACCAGCACTAGAAAAATAGCAAACCCCGTTCGTAACCGAGCAACAGGCAGAATATGTGACAGCCGAACCCCCAGCGGAGCAACCATCATGCTAAACGGAACTATCAAAACCCACGCTTTAAGATTGATATACCCCCAGAAGTAATCTGGCATCCCATCCTCTTCTAGACCTCCACCAATCACACCAAACCCAATCGCAGCAGGAAAAGCAACCAAGACACCTAAGACAGAAGCAGAGGCAATGGCTTCACGAAAAGGAACGCCAGAAAAACTCAGATACGGAACATTGAGGATAGCACCTCCGATTCCCAACAAAGAAGACACAAAACCAACTCCAAAACTTGCCGGACCTGCGTATTTTTTTTCGAGCCCTGCCGACATAATGTGTTTTGGTTCAATTTTCTTGGCAGTTAGAAAAGACAACCCGAAAAGACCCAGCGCAAAAATAAATTGTAAAAAATCACCACGCAGAAAAGATACCGCCAAAATACCAAATACAACCCCTATCACTTGCCCGGGAGCCATCAGCCGAACGACAGACCAGTTAATCATCCCGCGCCGAGATTGTGCCCAAGCCGCACTCAAACCAGTCGGAATAATAACCGCCAAAGATGTTCCTATTGCCGCATGCATAACTTGGTCAGGAGACAAGCTGGACGCATAGAGTGTATGGCCCAGAACATACAAAGCAGGAACAAGGACTGTTCCACCCCCCACCCCCAGCAATCCAGCCAAGAGCCCAGCCACACTGCCCAAGACAGCTAATGCAAAAAGAAGGATAAGTTCTGACCCCGCCATATTAAAGACCCCTTTCTCGGTTCTTTGGTCAGACTATACCTTTTCCCGCCAAAACAAAAAGGGCTCCCTCAGGAGCCCCTTTAGATCGAAACACTCAGAATGCTTCTACTTCGAAAGCAAGGCAAGTAGAGCCTTCAACTGGTTTTGGTTATTTTTAGAAATCTGGTCTTGCGACAAACCC
>CAYZAR010000126.1:0-5079 GCA_964476455.1 uncultured Micavibrio sp. | reverse complement strand
GGCGGGAGGCCTTAAAAAATGAAGCTAAAAATCGGAGAGCAGGAGTTTATATTCAAGATTAGTGAAGAGGAGCTATACGGCTTGCGTGATCGAAAAACTTTGCGCTTGGAGGTCATGGTTTCCTGTGTTCCGATTAGTGTGGTGGCGGCGTGCTCTGAGAAAGTGGATCACATGACTCTCAAAATAAACGCCGAAGCGTCTAACGTGAATCTGCGTTTGCTTGTTCCTCCTCGGGAGGTTGAAAAGTTAGAAGCCATGGGGCGTAACCGAGAGGGAATTTCTTGTTCTCAGGACAAAGGGCCCGCCATATCTTTACAGGTGGACTACCTGAAAGATTCACGGCGACAAGAAGCGGCGTAGGTTTTTTCTACTCTTCGTCTTGCCATGACAGATAACCGCCAGTTAGATTATGAAGGTTAGTGCATCCTTCATCTTGAAGGATTTGCGCTGCCCTCAAGCTGCGTCCTCCAGAGCGGCAGTAGAGAATTTTTACGCTATGGCGGGGAATGCCCACAGGTACTTCATCGGACAGGATGAGGGAAGAAAGGGGCAAATGGGCGGCTCCCTCAATATGGCCTAGGTCCCATTCCTCTTGTTCTCTGACATCTATAAAGAAAGCATTTTTCATCTGCTTAGCCTTTTGTACCGTGATCTCCTGAATGAGGTTACAGCTTGAAGAGCGGTTCTCGAGTCGTATATTTTCTGGGGACAAAGAGCAAACAGGGCAGTGGGGATTTTTTTGTAGGGTTCGCAAAGAAGTCTCCATAGTTCGCGTGTCAATGGTCCATAGTTTCCCAATTAGCGGAGAAAAACTTTCATGGCCAACGATGAGCTGAATGGCTTGCATGGCTTGCGCAACGCCAACAAGTCCTGCAACAGAACCAATGGCTCCCGCTTCGGCGCAGTTTTGAACAAACGCCTTGGGAGGAGAGGGGTATAAACACCGATAACAGGGACCACGCTCTGCGCCAAAAACAGAAACTTGGCCATCAAAGCCCTGAATGGCTCCATAGACCAGAATCTTTCTGTTTTTTATAACGGCATCGTTGATGAGAAATTTTGTAGAAAAATTATCTGTTCCATCCACGATAATGTCGTAGCTTTTTATGGAAGACTCTATGTTGTCTTTGTCCAGACTCTCAGGAAATACCTCAAGGAGAATGTCTGGATTCAAGGATTGAAGACGAAACTGTGCCGCTGCGGCCTTACTTCTTCCAACATCTTGTGTCGTGTACAAAATTTGTCTTTGCAGATTGCTCTCATCAACCTTATCAAAATCAGCAATGCCAATTTTTCCTACGCCAGCGGCTGCTAAGTATAACAAGGCAGGGGACCCCAGCCCCCCAGCCCCTATGCAGAGAACCGAAGCAGCCGAAAGTTTAGACTGTCCCACCTCACCAATTTCAGGGAGAATCATTTGCCGTTGATACCGATTGCGTGTCACGAAGTTGGTTCCTGAGGGACTGGCAAAAAAGGAATCTAATTCCGAGAGGGACAGCTATAGGCTTTGCCTGTCAGAGTATATTTGTTTCCCTTTTCTACAGGCTGGCCAACAACAATGGCGTTTGCTCCCAAGCGAAGTGCAGACTCCTTGGCAAGCTCTATCAGTTTGTCGCGCGTCGTTTCTGTGAAAACTCCGAAATAGGGAGCTTCGCTGTAAACATTGCCTTTCTCTTTGCAGGGCTGCTCCAAGCCAGCGGGAATGACGTTAACAACCTCGGGGTCATAATCTGTGACGCAGGCGGACAAAAGAACGCAAGTCATAGCGGAATAGAAGAAAAGTTTCATAGGTCAAAATTCCTTTCGGGAGTACTTACCTTGTATAAACCAGTGATTGGTCCTATAACATTCCTTCGAAACTAGGGCAAACTCGGGGAATGGGTCAAGGTTCAAATGGCAGATCGGGACTATGAAGGAAAAAAGAATCTGGAAATTATGGACGAGGCTGTTAACTACAACAGGTTCATTCTGTCCGAGATTATGGCCGTTTTCCCGAATCGTGGGAGCAAGATACTTGATTTTGGGGCGGGGCGAGGTGTCTTCGCCAAGGCTATGAGAGAGCAAGGCTATCAAAACATCATGTGCCTAGAGCCAGATCCGCTGTTCCGGCAAGATCTTCAAGATAATGGGTTTGTGGCGGTTCACTCAATGGAAGATATTCCAGATAACACGCTGGACGGGATCTATGCCATCAATGTCTTAGAACATATTTCAGAGCATGAGGAAGTTGTTCGGTCTTGGTTTGACAAACTCAAAGGCGGGGCAAAGTCTTATGCCTATGTTCCCGCCTTCCAGTTCTTGTGGTCCGATCTTGATACACAAGTTGGTCATGTTCGGCGATATAACCGGAAGGGACTTGAATCCCTGTTTGGGAAGAATGGCTTCTTACTTGAACAATGTTCTTATGCCGATTCAGCAGGAATTCCAGCAACCCTTTACTTGAACTTGTTCAAGCGGGGGACAGGGGAAATTAGTTCTTCAATGGTTCGTCTTTATGATCGGTATTTCTTCCCACTGAGTCGGATGGCAGATAAGGCTTTTCGCTACGTTGCGGGAAAGAATGTTCACCTGACTGCCCGGAAACCCCCACAAACCGAGCACATAGCCACTCAAGAGCCATAAGAGAAGGGAGACCCGCAGCAAGGATAAGTGGTCCCCATGCAGCGGACAAGTAGCGCGAGACGGCTATACAGCTAAGGCCGATGAGAAGCGTGTATCCTTGCATAAACAAAGAGGAAAGAAAAATAGGCTTCCAGTTTTCTGGCATTGCGTCACTTCCGCGCCAGAGCGTCAGAAAGACCCCGCCTATAGAAACAAAAAGAGTTGCGGCTCCTATGAACAAGATTCCGCTGCGAATAAGGAACTGAATCAGGCTTGGTTCCCTTTCATCAAAAATAATCCATGAACCGAAGTCATGATAGAGAGCGTTCTTTAGGTAAGAAAAGGGGTATTCTTTTATGTATGTCTTGCCTGTCTCAAACATAAAAGATTCAACGCTGTGGGCGTTTGCTTCGGCGGCCCCTTGACGCAGGCGTTCGGGAGGGTAGCGGTATTGCGCCCAGCTTTCTATATCGCGGTAAGTATTAAAACGGTTGAAGCTGTTTGGAATGTCCTTGAGGGAGTCCAGTTTCGGCTGCATGATCATTTGTAGGTCTTTGCCAAACTCCGGCGCGGGGTATTGCGCAGGAGGGGGCTGGTTCATCATAGCAGCCTTTGCGAAGAGGGTGATCCCAAGCAACTCATTCTTATTCGAGCCGTGATGGTGTTCGTGAATATAAGACTGTAGGAGAGCGGATATTAAAATAGGAAGCAGGATTGCAGGCAAAACTATTTTCAATTTTCGGTGTACCGATGGCCACGAGAGAGCCAAGATAAACAAAAATAACGGAACAAGAGCATAGGAAACAGGACGTAAACAAATTCCAATCCCGATAAGGGTTGACATTCCAGCGAGATAGGAAATTTTCTTCTTGTCAAAGTAGAGCAGAAGCAGGCTAAAAAACAGAACAAGAAGCGTCGAAAACAATGAATCGGTGAGAATGAGAAGGACAAATTCAGGATAGTTGAAAACATTAGCCAGTCCAGCCAGAACGATCAAGAATCCCATCCACCATTTTTTCGTGAAACGATGAACAGCCTCTCCCAGAACACCAAATGAAAAACAATAAGTGAAAATTTGGAAAGGAATAATAGATTCATAACTGCCAAATATGTCTTTGAATGCCGACAAAAGATAAGGATAAAGAAAAGTTCTCATCGGTGCGAACTGAATATAACTCTCACTATCCGGTGACATGAAATTAGGGTGCGGATAAAGCCACGAAACCCCGATCCATACCAATAGGCAAGGTATCCATAGAGAAAGTCTCAACCAAAATTTTTTCATAGCGGATCATCTTTTTGGGTGAACAACAAACGAAAGGGGCCTTCAAAAGGGAGCAGCTTTATTATAAACAGGATGTTAAATAAAACGCAACGCATGGATCAACCAAGTTATGATTTCTTACGAACACGCAAGGCAGGTCGTTATACAGGAATCCCAAGCGTTTGGGGCTCGTTTTATGTCTCAGGAAGAGGTGAGTTTGTCTTGCGCTGTGGGAAGAGTGCTTACGGAGTCTGTGGTTGCGCCCCTTTCCATCCAGCCATTTGATAATTCGGCGATGGATGGATATGCGGTTTTGTGCTCTGACTTGTCGGGGGCTTCAAGTGCCCGTCCGGTTTTTCTCAGGAAAGATGGCGTCATTGCCGCAGGGGATTGCGCAATCCACAAGCCCTTACAAAGCGGGACGTGTCTTCAGATTATGACTGGAGCCCCCCTTCCGCAAGGAGCCGATGCCGTTATCCCCGTTGAACAAGTCATACAGAAGGATGGCGGGGTCGCGTGTTCTTTTTGTCCTTCTATAGGGGATCATATTCGAAAAGCGGGGGCGGATATTCTAGCTGGTACGCAAATCATGTTGGCCGGAGAGCGGATCACCTCCTCGGATATTTTGCCTTTGGCCAGTCTTGGGGTGTCATCGGTTAAGGTCTTCAGAAAACTTCGGGTTGCTTTTCTGGCCACGGGAAAAGAATTGGTCAGTGACCTATCCCAACCTTTACAGATGGGGCAGATATACAATTCCAATTTGCCCTATGCAAAAGCGGTCTTGGAAGTTTTGGGGGTAGATTGTGTTGAAACGATTACCATTCCTGACGATCCAGCGCATTTGGTCGGTGTCTTAAAGCAATTGAGGGCAAGCCAGTTAGATGTGATTATTTCAAGCGGGGCGGTATCTGCCGGCTCTTTTGATTTTGTCCGCGAAAGTCTTGAAGAAACAGGGGCTGAAATCCTTTTTCACAAAGTCAAAATGAAACCCGGGAAGCCAAATCTTTTTGCGCGGCTTCCTGATGGAGTGCTTTACTTTGGTCTTCCTGGGAATCCTTCGGCCACAGCGGCGGGACTTCGCTTTTTTGTGGAGCCCGCTATCAGGGAGATATACAGACAAAGTCCAGAATATTCTTTGAGAGTAAAGGCAGAATCTTCGTATTGCAAAAAAGCAGGGCTACAAATTTTCTTGAAAGCGAAATTGTCCTTAAAAC
>CAYZAR010000125.1:0-5093 GCA_964476455.1 uncultured Micavibrio sp. | reverse complement strand
CCCGATAATCAGGCTTGGCCGTCTGAAACACCCATCCAAAACGGCATGATATTTGATCGTCCATTTCGCCAGCAGATTATTAACATAGTTTGTAATGGGGTTTTTGCGATGTCCTGCCTCGGGTTTTTTGAGAATCTGCGAACACAACATGGGCGTCAGGCTAAGAGCCGTAAACGAAGAGAAAAGAATTGCCCCAATCATCGCCCAGGCAAACTCTGTAAAGAGTTTTCCCGTACTGCCAGGCATCAAAGAAACAGGAAGAAACACAGCGACCAGAACCAAAGTCGTGGCAATCACTGCAAAAGCCACTTGGTTCACGCCAATAAAAGACGAGGCAAGAGGAGGTTTTCCGTCTTCAATCCGCTTATAAACATTCTCCAGAACAACAATAGCATCATCCACCACCAAACCAATTGCCAGCACCAAGGCCAACAAAGTCAGCAGGTTCATTGAAAAGCCAAAAGCCCATAACACAATGAAAGAGCCAATAAGCGAGACCGGAATCGCCACCGAAGGGATGATTGTCGCCCGTAAGTCCCCAAGAAAAATCCAGATAACGAAAATAACCAAGGCAATCGTCAGAAAAATGGTCATATAGACTTCATGAACCGCACCTTCGATAAAAATGCCTGAGTCAAAAGCAACTTCCATAATAATGTCTTTGGGCAAGGTAGGGCCTATCTTGGCCATTTCAGCCTTAACGCCCCGAATAACGTCAAGCGTGTTGGCATTTGATTGTTTAACAATGCCAAGACCGATAGAGGACTTCGCATTATAACGCAGCTCCGTTCGCTCGTCTGCCGCCCCTTTTTCAATTTTGGCAACGTCAGCCAAGCGGACGAGATACCCATCGTTCCCCCGCGCAACCACCAGCTGCTTAAAATCGTCTAACTTGTTGTAAACACGATCAACCCGCACGGTAAACTCCCGCGCAAGGGATTCAATCCGTCCAGCCGGCAGTTCGATATTTTCGCGCAGCAACGCTTGCTCAACGTCCTGTGCTGTCAAGCTGCGGGCCGCCAAAGCGTTACGATCTAACCAAAGCCGCATGGCGTACCGACGTTCGCCCCCGATTTGAACCCGAGAAACCCCTTCAACCACCGATAGGCGATCTTTCAAATAACGGTCAGCATAGTCGGTCAACTCCAATCCGTCCCGAGTCTTGCTTTGCAAAGCAATCCAGAAAATAGCTTGGGTATTCGAATCCACTTTAGAAATTTGGGGTGTTTCAACTTCAGAGGGCAGCATCCCCTGAACTCGCGTAACGCGGTCCCGCACATCGTTAGCGGCTTCTTCAATGTCTTTTTTAAGAGTAAACTCAACCGAAATTGTTGAAAGGCCATCTTCTGACTTTGACTCGATAGACCGGATTCCCTGAATTCCCGAGATGCTATCCTCCAGAACTTGCGTCACCCGTGATTCGATAATCTCAGCCGATGCGCCAGTATATAGCGTCTCAACCGTCACGATAGGAGGATCAATATCCGGATATTCTCGCAAAGGGAGATCGGTAAAAGCAACAATCCCCAAAATAATAACCAACAGATTGATAACCGTCGCAAAAACCGGACGGCGAATGGAAATATCCGAGAGTTTCATGGGTTATTGACCTTCTTCTTGGGGAACAACGATACCTTGCGTGGCCTCCCCTTTTTCGCTTGTCTCTTTCAACGCTTCTTGTTTGCGAGAAACTGAAAAATCGAGAGCCTCTTTTTTAAGGCCCTCAATGGTTTTCTCGCCCACAACCACGACCTCACCGCCGGACTGGGCTTTCATTGTTCCTTCTACAATTACGCTTTCCCCTTCTTTGAGACCGGAAAGGATTTCGACCTTGCCCATTTCACGCACGCCCAACTGGACCTCGCGGCTTTCTGCCTTTTTGTCCGCTCCCACCACCAAAACGGTCTTCTTTTCGCCTGCAGACAACAAAGCTTCCTCTGGAACCGCCAAGGAAGTACGGGTATTCTTGACAATATCAACGTGCATTAAAAGTCCCGGGCGAAGACGTGCATCCGCATTGGGCAAAATGGCATTAACCCGAATAGCGCGGGTCTCTGGATTGATACGAGAATCAACCGCCGAAATAAGGCCGGTGAATTTCTCCTCAGGATAAGCCTCTGTCCGCGCATCAACAACCAACCCCACTTTCAAAACCGAAAGAAACCCTTCGGGCACTGTAAATTCAAGCTTAATCGGATCCAGAGCGTCAATTGTTGTAATCACCGTCCCGGGTGACACCAAATCGCCTACACTAACTTGCCGAATGCCTACAACCCCATCAAACGGAGCCACAATCAGGCGTTTGTTAAGTTGTGCTTTGGCAACATTCATCCGCGCCTCTTCCTGATCTTTTTGCGCAACACTCCCGATTTGAGTACTTGCCAGCTTCTGATAGCGATCAAAAGATTTCTGCGCCTCGGTTACCGTCGCCCGCTCCTCATCATCGCTCAGCTCAACAATGACAGTCCCTGACTTAACAAAACCACCTTCAGGAACAGCTATGCTTTTAACAGTTTCCGTCACCGTTGCGGTTAAGACCGCAGATTCATTTGCTTCTGCCGTCCCAATCGCCTCAATACGATCAGAAAACGGCACGCCTTCTACCTTGGTTACAATAACCCCGGGGGCGGCAAAGGGCGGCTGGAAATTGGCAAATTTGATCTTGATAAAGGTCATAAAGCCAGTTCCGCCCAAAAGGCCCAACCCTACCAGTATTAAAAGACCTTTGCCCCAATGCCGACGAATAAACCCGAATGTCATTTTTTCCTGCCTTTTTCTCTTGCTCTAGAGGTAGCGTTTTATAGACTAAGTCTCAAGGGGAGTATCTCAATCCAGAGAATTTTATCTAGCATTATAAAAACTATCGCGCTAAATCCCTCTAGTACAAAAGAAGGAAACATAAAATGAGAAACGCAGCTTTGGCTGTTTTACATGAAATAGAAAGTGGGAATGTTCAAGAACCGCAAGCTCCGGTTCTCCTCCTTCTGGGCGAAGAGACTCTTTTCTCTCCGGCCTTTTCCACAGCAGATGTCTGGACCCCCTACGCAGAGGAAGCCATTTCTTGGAAAAATCACGGCCACACACTCGTAAGCCTTTCAGACATAAGGGGAAAATACCAAACAGTTATTCTGCTTTTTCCCAAACAGAAAGAAGAAGCTGAGTCTTTATTGGCTGAGGCAATCTTGGCCCTTTCTCCTTCGGGGCAATTGATCGTTGCCGCAGAAAATTTGAATGGGGGACGAGGATTGGACGAAAAACTTGAACTCTTCGGGCTTCACCCCTCTTCTTTTTCCAAACACAAATCGCGCGTTTGTGTAGCTAACCTGAGCGGAACCCATAAAGACTATGTTGAAGCCACGCAAAAAAAGGGTAGCGCACAGCAAAGGCCTGACGGCCTGTGGTCTTGCCCGGGGCTGTTTAGCTGGGATAGGTTAGACGTTGGAACATTCACTCTCCTAGAGTTTCTGCCCAAAGACCTGCGCGGAAAAGGAGCTGATCTTGGCTGCGGCATTGGCGAGATTGGCTTAAGACTCTTTCTTTCTTGTCCAGAAATTGAACACCTAACTTGTGTTGACCACGATGCTCGAGCTCTTTTTTGTGCGCAACAAAATCTAGCAAGCCTCCAAACAAAGACTGAATTCTTATGGGCAGACGCAACATCTATGCTGCCCCTGCGGGGGCTTGATTTTGTCGTGATGAACCCACCTTTTCACAAAGGCCATGAAGAAAGCGCAGCTCTCGGACAGAAATTTATTGACCGTGCTGCTGTTTCTTTGAAACCTGGAGGAGAGCTCTGGATGGTTGCCAATATCCACCTTCCTTATGAAAAAACATTAGCCGCTAGCTTTGAATCTTACGAGATTGTCGGAGAACGCCACGGATTTAAGGTCATCCGCGCCCGAACAGTTTCGCGATAGCCAAGATTGTAAAATCTGATTAGAATCTTTCGGTTGTAATCATGAATCGAAAACGGGAGCCCGAAAAATGCCAAAAGTTCTAATCGCCGATAAAATGGACCGGCAAGCGGAAGAGATTTTCAGCCGTAACGGGATCGCTTTTGATGTCAAGCCCGGACTTTCCCCTGACGAGCTAGGAAAAATTGTCGAATCTTATGATGGGATTGCTTGTCGATCCTCTGCCAAGATCACAGCCGCCGTCATTTCATCCGCAAAGGCTTTGAAAGTCATTGGACGCGCAGGAATTGGCGTTGATACAATTGATGTTCCTGCAGCAACCGCCGCCGGCATTGTGGTTATGAACACCCCATTTGGAAACTCCATCACCACAGCCGAACATACCATCGCCATGATGATGGCTCTCGCTCGGCAAATTCCTCAAGCCAGCGCATCAACCCATGCCGGAAAATGGGAAAAGAGCAAGTTTATAGGAGTTGAGCTTTATGGGAAAACCCTTGGTATCATCGGCTGCGGAAATATTGGCGCAATAGTAGCAACAAGAGCTTTGGGCCTTCAGATGCAGGTTATTGCCTATGACCCATTTTTGAGCGCACAACGCGCCGATGAACTGGGCGTTGAATCCGTTGACCTTGAAACGTTGTTTACCAGTTCTGACTTTATTACCCTTCATGTTCCCAAGACAGACAAGACTTCGGGAATGATTAACGCTCAAACCTTAGCTCAAATGAAAAAAGGGGTCAGAGTTATCAACTGCGCCCGCGGAGGCCTCATTGTAGAACAAGACCTCAAAAATGCTTTGGATTCTGGTCAAGTAGCCGGAGCCGCTCTTGATGTTTTTGAAGTAGAGCCCGCTGAAACCAATGTCCTTTTTGGACATCCAAATGTTATCTGCACTCCTCATTTGGGAGCATCAACCAGCGAGGCGCAGGTAAATGTTGCCATTCAGGTGGCCGAACAAATGTCTGCCTTTTTGCTGCACGGGGCAGTAAGTAATGCCGTAAATATGCCTTCAATTTCTGCGGAAGAAGCCCCACGCCTCAAACCCTTTATGAAGCTCGCAACCCAGTTAGGCTCTTGTATCGGTCAAACCATTGCCTCAGCTCCTCATAAAGTAGAAATTGAGTATCGGGGAGACGTGACCCTTCTGAATGTCAAACCTCTAACAGCTTGCGCTTT
>CAYZAR010000124.1:0-5125 GCA_964476455.1 uncultured Micavibrio sp. | reverse complement strand
CTCTTAACAGTGAACTGGTTTTCCTACTTCGTCCTCGCGTTGTGGTGTTTACCTCGGCGGATGGTCCGGGTCTTCGTGCCGCTCCTCCTGCGGTGGCAGAGATCATGTCTAAACCGAATCCGCTTGTTCCCCTTCCTTCAGAGCTTCCTGCTGAGCAGCCCAAAAAAGAGGTTCGTATTAATCCTCCTGCACGTCCAGATGCGCCAGTGACGACAAGCCCCGAATCTGTTGACCTATCTAGCGTGGTAGAGGATGCCCCTGCTCCCGCGATTGAGGCTGAAGAACTTGAAGAACAGCCTATAGTCAAAGAAACTCCTTTGGCTCAGAAACCAGCGCGTTCTTCGCCGAGTGTTGAAGTCTCTCATTTGTCTGACGCTGCGCCAAAAGCTCAACTCCCGTCCTCTTCACCTATCAAAGCCAAAGAGAAAAAGGCATCGGGAGATCCATCGGTGATCGTCAACTATGATGTGTTGGGGCAGTGAGGAGAAAAATGATGGCGTTTTTCGGTTGCATAAACTCTTCTCAAAAGAAATCGCGGTGGCCAATTGCCATCTTGTTGTCCCTAGTGTGCGGGGCTTGTTTGTTTTTAGGAGGAGAGGCCCTCGCTACAGCGTTGGGCGATCCTGCTGCTCGTAATGCGGGAACATCTTCTTCGGGGGGGCTTGTTCCGGTTGTACCAGAAACCAAAGTTGGTGAAATTACAGTAGGGGCAAGCTCTCAAGTTGTTGTTCGCTTTCGCAACGAATCGTCAAAAGATGTGGTGGTTACGCAGGTCAACCTTTATCCGTCTTCTACCATCTCCTCGGAGGTTGGCCTCAATGAATGCGGGGGCGGTGCTCTCCCATCTGGTGCAGAATGCGCTGTTGTGGTGAATGTCAAAGGGGTAAAGGTTGGTGCATGGCGAATTGAAATGCTGCTGCGTCACGATGGAAAAACCCGTATCGTTACAGCGGCAATGACCGGAATAGTCTCAGAAGGAAAGGAGGGCGCGGATAAACTACTGAGCGATGTTGAAACCATCCCAAGCGAAGTAGATTTCGGTACGCTTAACTCCAGTCGGCCTTTGGTTAAATCGGTGGTGTTTCGCAACAACTCTTCCGAAATTCTGGAAGTCAAAGATGTCAAAATTCAGGCCTCGGCTCAGTCTGGGTATTCTCTTGCCTCCGATTGCGCAAAGCTTGAAATTGGTCAGGCTTGTGTAGCTACGGTGACATGGTCTCCAACATCCAAGGGACAATCTGATGGTGTCTTGGTTGTGGAACATACCGGCGCAACAAAAGTCGCCAGTGTTAATCTTAAAGGGACTTACGATCCCGAAGACGTGGTAAAGGCTGGAATGTTTCCTGATGCCGTTCCCGGGTTAGGGTTGCTTATTTCCTCACAGGAAGAAATTGACTTCGGGACCGTGTCCGCTGAAGCTTCCATGACAGTGTCTTTGGTCAATGTCGGTGATTCGGATATGGCAATTGGGGATATTTCCTTGGGCGGAACTGAGAATGGTCTGAGTATTGGAAAAACTGGATGTAAGGCAGGAACAGTTCTGGAGCCGATTGCTGCTTGTCCTTTGACGATTACATGGTCTCCATCTCGTGTGGGATCAATTCTGGATGACGTGCAAATTCGTCACGATGGGACACGGGGGGTTCTGGTTATTCCCGTGCGCGGGACGTCTTCGGAGGCGGTCAACAAAGATACCAAAGCAGTCGTAGTGAACGATCAAGGAGTCGAAGCTGCGCCAGTGATTGATAAAGGCCAAGCTTTGGATGGGTTTATTATTACCTCTCACTCGCTTAAAAAGGCTGTTATCAATGGTCCGGGGGGAAGTCGCATTGTCTCCCAAGGTCAGGAACTGGTTTTGGGCGGTGTAGAATGGACAGTCAATATCACCAAAGGCGGAGTTGAGTTCTTAAGCGGGAAAGACCGCGTGCGGCTATTGTTTGATCGCTCTCTTTCTTCGTCAGGTCGGACAGATTCTTCATCAAGCTCAACAACATCTTCCTCTTCTACTTCGTCATCTGCGACGACAACATCTACGGAAGCGGCTACGGCCACGCAATAAGGGAAGATCCAAGCCATGAGCGGACCAGAGGATAGCCACAAAACTTCAAGATCGGAAAGCGATCGACGTCAGCATGGGGCGATAGTTCCGCCCGGCGGGGTTGAACGTCGGCAATGGAAAGATCGCCGCAAAGCGCGTTCAAGCGAAGGGCGTGAACGCTACCTCGATATGGTCCAGCGCGAACGTGGAATGCTGCTTGATTTGGGGATTGCACGTTCAACGGAACAACTGCTTGATATGGCAGGAGCTCCCAGTGCCGCTGATGAAGACGCTGAAATTAGCGTGCGGGACCGCGCCAATGGCGACCAGCTTCGCAGTATTTTACCTGTGCAATCATGGCTTCCTTTGAATGTTCACTTGATTGGTTTGAGTGAAGGGGTTTTGAAAATTGCCCCGCTTAATGAGCTCAATGAACGTCAGGTCGATGCCTTGATCTCGACAGCCAACCGAACCGGACTCATGGTTGAACGGGTTGAGATGGAGATGTGGGATCGTGCCGAGCTTCTCCAGACTTTGCGCTCCGTTCATGATTTGTCGGCAGACCGCTGCGAAAAAACTTTGGCTAGCTGGTTGGCCGATACAGATAACGGGCTGTTGCTCAACCAGTTTCTTCGCGACATGATGGCCGAATCGTTGCAGATGCGTGTTTCGGATATTCACATTCTGCAAGACAATAACCAAACAGCTCCGAACTGGATTCGTTACCGGATTGATGGGGATATGATTCCCGTACACTTGTTACCTCCCGATGCAATGGCCCGTTTAACAACATTGATTAAGCGCGATGCGGGGATGAACTTTGGGGATAGGGTGACGCCAAAAGATGGTCGCTTCAGTTTTACATGGCAAGGCCGTGTGATTGATGTACGGGTGGCGGCGGGGCCTCAAGCCCAAGATGGTGAAAAACTGACACTCCGTTTGCTTGACCGCGCTGCCCTCAAAGGCTTTGACGAACTTTTCAAACGGCACGAGGATGTGGGGGATTTTCTGGCCCAGATGTTGGCTCCTGAGATCAAGGGGGGAGGCGGGCTCATTATTCTTTCGGGGCCAACTGGTTCGGGGAAAACCACAACCTTGTATGCGTGTATCCAGCAGATTGATCGTCGCCGTAAACACGTTTTAACCATTGAGGATCCTATCGAATACGAACTCCGTTATGCGACGCAGTGGCAAGTAAGGCCCGGGATGCGCGGCGGGGAATTTGCTGACCTTATTCGGGCCGCCATGCGTCATGATCCTGATTACATTGTGATTGGGGAATTGCGGGATAGTGATACGGTTGAAACAGCCTTGAAGGCTGCAGAATCTGGGCACACGGTTATTTCAACCGTTCACGCTGATACAGCTTTGCAGACGTTTGAACGGCTTAAATCTCTCATGCCAGTGGAACGCGAACGGGCTTCAACCTTTACCCTTGCACAGCAAGCGCGTTGTATTATCAACCAGCGTTTGGTTAAAACTCTCTGTCAAGGCTGCGCTCACCAAGGCCGCGCCGGGGATGTTTTGGACGATCAGGAAATGGATCAATTGGGGATTGAACCTCAAACAATAATTCGTCGGCACAATGCAAGTGGTTGTGACTTATGCAACCGGACAGGCATTTCAGGGCGGACTTTGCTGCTCGATGCTTTGATGGTGACGCTTGGTCCGGCTGAGCGAGATAAAATTTATAAAGCTCTCATGCGAAACGTGAATGATATTCTTCTTGAAGAAGGAGTTATTGTTCATACGCGTCGTGATGGTCTGGTGGACCTTGTTCTCTCAGGCCTTGTTGATCCCAAATCCGCGCTTAGCTACCTCGAATCATAAAACAGCGCGAAACCAGATAGGATAAAAGACCCAGATGCAGCAATGGGTTGTTGAGATTGCCTATGAGACTCGCTCGGGACCCAAGGTGGTTACCGAGACGGTCTATTTGCCTTCCGAAGAGGATGTTCGTGAGGCGGTCCGGAAAAAGGGTGGTCATGTCCTCACTATTCGTCCCCACTCACGGACTCCCCTAGAGAGGTTGTTGGCGCGTTCGTCATGGTGGCAGGTGCAGTTGTTGCGGGGGATCATGTTCCGTTCGACATCCACCTCGCCCGGGGTGGCACTTTGGAAGATTATTGAAGCCGAAACAAACCCCACGCGGCAGAACATTCTGTCTCCAGCGCGAGAAGCTCTGACACAAGGTTTAGGGCTTATTGATGCACTCAAAGCTCTGCAAATTTTTGATCGCTCAACCTTGGCAATTTTGGCTGCCAGCGAGCGGTCGAATAAGCTGATGGAAGGAATTCCCTACGCGATTAACTCGATTACCCAAAAACGTAAGAATACCCAAGCCATTATGGGGACGATGGGGTGGTTGGCCTTTGATGTGATTTCCATTGTCCAATCGCTATTTTGGGGGCGAACCAAGGTTATGGAATGGTTCAAAAGCAATGCCCCTAAAGGTGGAGAGGAACTAGAAAAATACCAACGCGTTGTTGGAAATCTTAGTTTGACGTGGGATTTGTTGATCTACGTTGCCTTTGCCATGGGAGGCTTCATGGTTTGGTGTATGTTCTCTTTCTTTATCAACAAAGGGAAAAAGGACTGGCCAACAGCCCGTATGGTGCGGAAAATCCCTTTGATTAGTGGTTATATGCGGGATTTGAGCTTTGCTGATTCCATGGCAGCGGCCTCAAGGATGCTGCGAACCAATGTTCCAATTAATGATGTTTTACGTCAATCAGGAGAGGCGGCAACTTCTCCGGATGTGTGTATGTATTGGGAAAATGCGAACGAACAGTTGTCTCGGGGGGTTGGGCTTGGAACCGCCCTTGATCGGGCTCCTCTTAACCGTGCCGAGCGACTTGAATTGGCGAGCTTGTCTGATCTCTCGCAGGTTGCTACAATCATGGAATCAATTGCCGAGATTCGTTCTCAATCGGCGCGTACCAAACATAAACTGATTGTCTGGATGGCCTTCCTTCTAACGGGGGTTTATTTGGCTATTGGCTTCGGGAGTGCAATTTACGCATTGACGGTAATGAACATGAGTATGGATAGTATGATGGGTGGATTGATGGAAGGACAAATGTAGGA
>CAYZAR010000123.1:0-5166 GCA_964476455.1 uncultured Micavibrio sp. | reverse complement strand
GTTGTGACATACAAAGGAGAGCCAACTCTTTTGATTTTTCTTCGTTTTACAGCTGAACTTAGTGGAGGTTCTGTAAAAGCAGGGTCTGATGCTGCGGAAATTATTTGGCTAAAACAGGATGAAATATTAAATTTCTCTCATAATCCACCAAGCATACGTTTTCTTAAAAAACTTGGTTTGCTCTAATACATAAATCCCTCTTCTCAGCCTATGGCAAGGCTGTGCATTTTTAGAGCAGCTCCCCTGTCTCGCCGTTATAGGCGGGATAACGGATGCTCCCTTGGATTTTTTGACCGGAAAGAGTGGGAATCTCGATTTGAATCGCACGGTTCTTTCTGAGCTCATCAAATCCGGAAATGTGCAAAATACTGATAGGATGGTGAGGGAGATAAGGTTCGACGAAAAGCTTCTTCTCTTCATCAAGAGGGGGAAGAAATTCGCATAGCCAATGACACCACGCCGGAAGAATCTCAAACGGGTAGTTCTCAAGATAGCAAAGAATTCCCAAAGATAACTGTTCAGCAGTAAAAACTTTCCCTTTTTTCAGAGCAGAGAGAACAATTTCTTGCCAACGGGACCAATGGCTTGCATCACCGCGCAGGGCAAAAGTTCCCGCAAGTAAGACATGATACGGGTATAAACGCTTGGCGGTTTCCAGATCAAAGGCTTTCTTGGCGTTGCTAAAGTAAAAGCCACGCAGCTTTAAGGGAATTGGCCCTAGCCATTTGATACGAATAGCGCGGGGATAAGACCTGTCCACTTGTCCGGTCACTGAAATTTTTCCACGAGCGGCCCCTTGCAAAAAGAGATCGACTCCTTCCCATTGTTGAACCCATGCATCGGGATCAAGCCACATATAAACATCATGGCCGGGGAAATAGGTGTTTAGCCACGGACGGCAAACACAAGACTTCAAATATTCCCGCCCTTTGGTCTTCCAGATGGGAAGAGGACACGGCCAGTCTGGCGCATAAATATAATCAACATTTTCGCGTAGCCAAGCGCGGTCTTCGTCTGTCAATCCCGTGTCAAGAACAGCAAATTCAAAATCGCGTGCCTCGGGAAAACGGCGAATGGAATGGATCATTTCCCGCAGCATCGGGAAATAATTATGGTCGCACCCTGAGCAAATCAGAACCTTAGCCATGCGGAGTTTCTTTCATGAAAGAAAGGAGATGATAAAAAGATTTTTCACAGACCTGTTGGCGAATGGAGGAGCGATCTCCGGAAAACTGTTCTTTGAATACTTTAATTTGATTGTCACGCTTGCGGCCTATTCCGATATAAACAAGGCCAACGGGTTTATCCAAAGATCTTCCAGATGGGCCAGCAATACCTGTTACAGCAATAGAGAGATCGGCGCAGCTGTGAGCGAGAGCTCCGCGTGCCATTTCTTCTGCTGTTTCGCTGCTGACGGCACCAAACTGAGAAAGGGTTTTTCCTGCAACGCCCAGTAAATCCATCTTGGCTTGATTAGAGTAGGTCACGAATCCACGCTCGAAAATTTTTGATGATCCAGCAATATCTGTCAGGCGAGCCGAAACCATCCCTCCGGTACAAGACTCTGCGGTAGCAAGAGTAAGTCCTTGGTCTTGCAGCATTGTGAAAACATCTTGTGCGAGGGTCATGAGAGAGCCCACCCTATGAAATAGATGGAGCAAATCGCATAAAGGGCGGCAAGAATATCATCAAGCATAACGCCGAGGGCTCCGGATATGTGCGTATCCGCCCATGAAACAGGCCAAGGCTTGATGACATCAAAAAAACGAAAGGCAAGAAATCCCGCAGTGATATAGCTCACGGTTAAAGAGCTGGGGCCGGCTCCCAGAACCAGAAGGATTGCTACTACTTCATCAATCACAATAAAACTGCTGTCATGTTCTCCGCTTTTCTGTTCAGTTTTGTTAGTAGCCCAAAGGCCTACAAAAAATAACGCTGTTGCGCAGACAAGAAGTGACCAAACAGGAAGGAACGTGGCAAGGAGAATCCCAAATAAAAGCCCTCCTAGCGTCCCCCATGTTCCGGGGGCTGGGAGCAAGAGGCCAGAACCAAACCATGTAGCAAGAAGTCCGTGGGGGGATGCCCACGAAATAGAAGCCAGAAAATCAGAGCGTTTCTGGCATTTTTTGCGATATATCTGGGACCATCTCTCAATCATGTGCTGGTTTAGCTTGCTTTTTGGAATATGAACATGGATATTTAAGGGAGGATTTTAGGCAAAAAAGAGAGTTCTGCAACTCGAAACCCTGCGATGAGCCACGCTGTACAGATTTTTCAACGAAAACTTCGCTCATGGCCGGCCCGAATGCTCTGGGTCCGCAGACGGCTGACGGCATCATGGGATAGTCGCCTTGCCAGTTTTTTGACGGTTTTGGCTGTAGTCTTCGGTGTGGCTACTTACTTTGCCTTGAAATCGGCCCCTCCATTTGGCAATAGCGCAGATAGTGTGATTTGGCTGCTCAATGGTGACTTAATCATTATCCTTATCTTGGGGGTTTTAATTGCCCGTCGGGTTACGGTTCTGCTGACGGTTTGGCGGAAAGGGATTCCCGGGGCTCGCCTTCACATCCGGTTGGTTTATATTTTTGGACTGCTGGCTATGACTCCTGCCGTGATTATGACGGTTTTTTCTCTCTTTTTCTTTCATTATGGCGTGCAGACGTGGTTCAGTGAACGGGTGAGGACGGCAGTTAATGAATCTCAGGAAGTAGCCGAAGCTTACTTGCGTGAACATCATCAGGTTATTCGCGCTGATATTCTTGCAATGGCCAAAGATCTGGATCGGGAGGCATCGGTCTCGGTTACTAATCCGGTAGGATTTGAGAAATATGTTCAAACACAATCGTTCTTGAGGAACCTTTCCGAAGTGGTAATTTTTAGCCGCGATGGAAATGTTCTAACCGAGGCAGGCCTCAGTCTTGGTTTCGAAATACAGGAAATTCCAGACTTCGCGTTTGATCGCTCCGAGGCAGGAGAGGTTGTTCTTTTGACAGACACCGAAGATGACCGTGTTCGTGCTTTAGTAAAGCTTAATAACTATGCAGATAGTTATTTGTATGTTGGCCGGTTGGTTGAGCCCAATGTTCTGAAACACCTTCAGACCACGCGGGAAGCTGTTCAAAAATATGATGAAGTTGCCGCACGTTATGCCGGACTCCAGATGACAGTCACGATGATTTATATTGTTGTGGCAATGGTTTTACTGCTTGCGGCTGTTTGGTTTGCATTGACCTTTGCGCGGCGGCTTGCAACACCTATTGGTCAGTTGATAGAAGCCTCAGATAAAGTTCGTATGGGGGATTTGACAGCTAGAGTGAGCGATGATAGCGGTCTTGAGGAGTTTGACTACCTTTCTCGTTCTTTCAACCGAATGACCCGTCAGATCAGAGATCAAAGGGAAGAACTGGTTGAAGCCAACCGCCAGATGGATGAACGACGACGTTTCACTGAGACAATTCTCGCAGGCGTTAGCTCTGGTGTTGTGAGTGTTGGAAAATCAGGAGTTATCACACTTGCCAATCTTTCCGCTAAAGAAATTCTTAAGACGGGTGATGGTGATTTGACGGGGCTTGATCTTTCCACAATTCTTCCCGAAGCCGTTGGTTTGTTGGAGCAGGCTTATGCACGGCCCCAAAAGATTCACCAGCTTGAGGTTCCTTATGTTCAACCGGATGGAGGGCGACGGGTTTTATTACTGAGGATCGCAATTGAACTCCTCGGAGAAGAGGATTACAACGCCATTATCACCTTTGACGACATTACTACGTTACAATCTGCCCAGAGAAAAGCTGCTTGGGCTGATGTGGCACGTCGTATCGCTCATGAGATCAAGAATCCCCTGACCCCAATTCAGCTTTCTGCAGAGCGCTTGAAGAGAAAATACATGAAAACTCTTCCAGACGAAGATCAGTCAATTTTCAGTCAGTGCATTGATACAATTGTTCGGCATGTTGGCGATATAGGGCATATGGTCAACGAATTTTCTTCTTTTGCACGGATGCCGGATCCCGTTCTAAAATCTTGTGACTTACGCAGCTTGGTTCGTGATATTTTGTCATTTAACCAACAAGCTCACTCGGGTATCTCTTTTCTCAGGGGGGCGGGAGTTGAAGAAAAAGCAGCATGGCCTTGTCGGTGTGATGAACAGCAAATTCGTCAAGCCCTGACCAATATTCTCCAGAATGCGATTGATTCGATTGAAGAAAGGCAAAAAATAGATAGTGGGCGCGGAGAATTGGGACTTTGGCTTGCGAAAGATGATCATCAAAATACATTGATTGTTTTGGCGGATAACGGGCTTGGTTTCCCCAAAGACAGGGATTCTGAGACTTTAACGGAACCTTATGTAACGCTCAAAGAAAAGGGGACTGGACTTGGGCTGGCAATTGTGAAAAAGATTATGGAAGATCACGGCGGATGTATTATATTTGGACCGCCGGAAACTGTGCAGGAAATTCCTGACTGGAAAGATTTAGGAGGCGCGGTGGTAACACTTGTGCTACCGCATAAAGATAGAGATGATAGCGTCTATGCCAGCTGATATTTTAATAGTTGATGATGAAGCCGATATTCGGAACCTGATTAAAGGGATTCTCGAAGACGAGGGCTATGTGACTGCGCAAGCCGAGAATATCAAGCAAGTCTTTGAACGTTTGGCAGAGAAACAATTCCAACTGGTTATCCTTGATATATGGTTGCAGAACAGCGAGTTCGATGGTCTCGCTATTCTTGAACAGATCAAGGAAAAATATCCTGAAATTCCAGTGTTGATGATTAGCGGTCACGGAACAATTGAAACAGCGGTCAAGGCTATTAAACAAGGAGCCTATGATTTCATCGAGAAGCCTTTCAAAACAGATCGGTTGCTTTTGATGATAGATCGCGCTTTGGAGACATCTCGTCTTAAGCAGGAACTTGCTGATCTGCGCCAGAAAACCGAGGTCACGGTTGAAATGATTGGAAAATCTCCGGCCATGTTTTCGTTGCTGCAAACTATAAACAAAGTGGCGGCTACAAATTCTCGTGTCCTGATTTCTGGGCCTGCTGGTGTGGGCAAGGAAATGGCCGCGCGTTTTTTACACAAACAGTCTTCTCGTGCTGATCGTCCCTTTATGCTGCTCAGTTGCGCCATGCTTACTCCTGAGCGAATTGAATTGGAGCTGTTTG
>CAYZAR010000122.1:0-5225 GCA_964476455.1 uncultured Micavibrio sp. | reverse complement strand
CGGTATTACACTTCAATGCGGGGCCATCTTCGCATTTCGGGAGAGGCAAGTTCCCCCAGCATTTGACGTTTTTCTGGTCAAGCTGAAACAAGAACGTATAATGACCTCTCTCCCACGTTTTTTCAGGTGGAACGGTCAGGGTCAGACCGTTCTGGCATCCAATCTCCGTACACATGAGTCCCGATGGACTCTGCGCGTGAGCAGGGGTTGGAAAACCCCCAAGCAAAAAAAGACTCAAACAGAAAAGAGCGCAACGAAAACCCATGCAAAAAATTTATCACAAAATCACTTTGAGGGGGAAGGGAGGTTTATCCCTTGCGGGTGAAGGGAGAAAGCAGTCCATCCATTTTCAGGCGAAGGGCAGAGACTGGCTCTGATCCGAGGCTTTGAACACGAAGAAGCTCTTCAGCGGCAGCAGTGGTAAAAGCAGAGTGAATATGTGGGGAGTCCTGACAACATTTCAAAGCAGCTTTCATTTCCTACCCCCTTTTTCAAGCCTTCTATTGTAACTATTCTATAATATTTATACATCTGTCATCCCCGACAAGGGAAGCGTTGCTGACCGCAGATCGGGGATCTGGTATGTTGAGTGCAGCGAGGCTGCACAAAATCCAGATCCCGTTCGTGCCAGCGTCCCTGTGCGGGACGCGCCAACGGGATGACGAATAAGTTTAGCTATAGACCCCTCGCATCTGCCTCGCCAGAGCTGGCTCCGCAAGAGGTCTATTCTCAGAATACGCTTGAAAACTTAAAAAAAGCAAAAGGCCGCAAATGCGGCCTCTGTTAAGGTCTTTTTAATAAAAGTAACTTACCCTACTGAGACTAAGGCTTAGGGGAAAAAGCCGTGGCGCAAGTCGGCAAGCTCATTGGAAGAAAGATTGCAGCATTTCTTCTAGAAAGGGCTTCTAATCTCATAATACACACTCCTTTTTTCTAACGTTCCCCGTGGACTGACTGTATAAGCAAGTGACCAAGCCTATCGTAGGGCGCACCGGAAACATACTCTCTATAAAAACCATCGTGACCAAGTTTATCGACCAAGTCAAGAAATTTAGAATTGTTCTTCACAGTTTCGAACTCATGAGCAATTTTACACAATCCTATTAAAGAGTCAAGGGTTTTTCTGTAAATCATCAGGTCGCGATCGGCTGGAGGAAGTCCTGTCATATTCAAGGAAATCAGCCCATTATGGAGCATTTCCGCCTCTAAAAGGCCCAATCCGACATTGGCGGCCATTTCATGAATATTAACGGTCTTGGTAAGTTTTGGGCAGGTTAACACAATCGTATCCATGCTGGGGACTGTATTGCCAACCTCCCGCCCTGCAATCACTTTGAAAGTGATTCCTTTTTCTTGTGCAAAGGCAAGCAACCGTTGACCTTCGGGAATTTGAGAAAGAAGCTTTGAGCATTCTTCAACAACACTGTCGGCCAATGGATGGGCATAACTCGGCCCATCGCCTGCAGCAGGTGGAGTTGAATTTTCGAACGCTTTATTCAGATCATTCATGTGGATACTCTCGCTATCTTACACACAGTTTTGGCTATTGGAGGCCTTGTTGAGTCATCATTCTTTGTGGTTGAACCATAACGCCCCCTTCGGTCCCAACGGTCATGAGTGCTTCCATCAGTACGCCGTCATAGTAAATCGGGGCGGTAACTTTGAAGTCTCCGGTTTCTTCGTCTTTTTCTATTTTTGCGCACTCAGGAATGAGCAAAATATCTTCTCGTCGCTCATCGTCATAGACACCAATTTCGCCTGCTTCTTCGGGGTCCTTGAGAATAATCACTTCCCCTTCGGGCAGGCGAACATTCAGAAAATAAAAATTCAGATAGGGAATCACAGTCTCGGGAGTGAGTGTTAACCCTCCCATTTGATTTGCTGTGTGAATGGGGGTATCCGAACCATCCAGATAAATGAACCTCTCCCCGTCACTAATGAAATCCATCGAAAAAGTAGGAAGGGAGGAATAATTGGTTAAGCGGTAGAGCAAGAACTTGTCGTAAAAGGGTAGGCGCGTGCATTTTGCCTCACTCGTGACCGGAGAGAACAGCAAAGCCTCAGCCGCCGATTTGACGCTGTTAATCATGCCAATTGTCTTTTCGCGGTCAAGCCGATGCCAATCCATTACCAGTCCGTCAAGAGATAACACATTCGAACCGCAGAAGGCGGAGAATCGAACAAGTATAGCCATTGTCGTATCAAATGTCACCTATCAGCGGAGAATTTTTGGAGCATTCATTAAACCTTTATTAGTAATTACCTATTATATTTGTCATATAATTAAAAGCGGTGGGGTGTCAAAGATGGCGGGAAATAGAAACACATATATGGTTGGCGCTGGGCTTGGTGCGTTGATTGGGGGCGCAAGAAGTTTTGCGTTTGGCGGAGATCCGATCTCGGGAGCTGTGGCAGGTGCAGGGTTTGGCGCAGGGGTTGCGGCGCGGCGTGATATTTTGACCATGCACGGAGAAGAAGGCATCGTGGCACGCGGAGTTCTGCGTGGAATGGGTGGCGGCGGCGGATACGGCGGATATGGGCATGGCGGTTATGGTGGATACGCACCGGCGGCTCATCGGCCTATGATGTATGGTGGCGGACAGCCTATCATTATTGATCGCTATCCTCCTAGTTGGGGCAGTGGGGAGTATCGCGGTTATGGACATGGTGGGTACGGTGGTGGTGGATATGGCGCAGCCAGATATGGGGTTGCCGCGGAGCCCTCGGGAATTTTGGAGAGGTTGGCTCGAATATTTTTGGGTGGGGAGAGGGCTGTTCCTCCGGCAGGATCGCCTGTCTATGTCCCGCAGGGAAGATACAGAGAAATTCCCGGGTACGCTCCGTCTCCGGCGACAGTCTATGCTCAACAAGCCGCTGCTCAACCCCAACAACAACCAGCCCTTAGAGTGCGGGCGGAGGATGTAGCAGTTCCTGCTCGCGCCATTCCTGTGGCTCCGCCTGCTGTCGTTGAAGAACGGCCTTTGGGCGGATACCCTATGTGTATGAATCCTGCTATTTCTACGAATGTTCTACTGCGCGGAGATTTTCAAGCTGCCGCTGCCGGAGAAGCTTCTGCTGCAGGTCCATCGCGCCTTCAAGAGCTTGCCGCAGGGAAAGAGCATGGGTGGTTCGATCAGGGGACTTATGCGAAGGCTCTTAAATCTCTTCCGGCGGGACCGGCTCCGAGCTGATCTTTTTGTCCATTTGAATCAGGACATCTTCCATGAAAGAAAGAGGCGATGCGGCGCGTGTCGCTTCGGCTCCGAGTTTTTGTCGCCAGAATCTAGCTCCGCGTTCTCCGCTGAAAAGGTCTATCATGTGGCGGGTAATGGAATGGATGGGTGTTCCTTCAATCGTGTGGCACTGCCCGATATAGGTCGCCATTTTTCGGGCAATGTCAAAGCGGTTCGGGAGGGGCGTTCCATAGAAGTAGTTCTCTACCTCAGCTAAAAACCAAGGGTTTTGATAAGCGGCGCGGCCAATCATGACTCCGTCAAAAAGGGAGAGGGCCTCCTCTATTTGTGAGAGAGTTTTGAGCCCGCCGTTGAGCCAGATGGTAAGCTCTGGATGATCTTGTTTGATCTGCGCGGCCAGATCGTAACGGAGCGGGGGAATTTCGCGGTTCTCCTTTGGGCTAAGGCCCTTGAGCCATGCTTTGCGGGCGTGGATGATGAACGTGTTACACCCCGCCGCTTTCACAGTAGAAATGAAGCGATCCAGAAAAGGGAAGTCGTCCGAGTCATCAATCCCAATCCGGCATTTGACTGAAACGGGAAGGTCGCTTGCTTCGTTCATGGCCTGAATGCAGGAGGCAACAAGTTCCGGTTCTGCCATTAAGCACGCCCCAAAGCTGCCTTTTTGCACGCGCTCGCTAGGGCATCCGCAGTTGAGGTTGATGGCATCATAACCAAAGTCTTCGGCAATCTTTGTGCACAAGGCAAGGTCCTCAGAATCCGAGCCGCCAAGCTGAAGGGTGAGGGGATGTTCCGCCGGAGAAAACCCCAACAAGCGATCGCGGTTTCCATGAAGAATGGCGGAGCTGGTAATCATTTCCGTGTAAAGCAAGGCGTGCGGCGCAAGCAGGCGGTGAAAAAAACGACAATGACGATCTGTCCAGTCAATCATCGGGGCCACAGCAATGCGGCAAGGGGAAGGAGGGCTTGTTTTTTTGTCGACTTCTTTCATAATGGCTTGGTTCTTACGCCAAATATCACCCTATCGTCCAGTTTTTCATGTTTTTTTTGCGTTTTCTTTTGGTTGGTCTGTTCGTTCTAAGTGGCTTGTTCAGCCCCGTTTCGCTTGCCTTTGCGGCAGAAAAGGGAGAGGGGGGGGCTGTGTCTGCACCTAAAACGGTTGCAGGAGGGGTCTTGCCGCGATTTGCGGTTTTGAAGTCGGACAATACCTACGTTCGGACCGGACCGTCCATGGACTATCCAATCCGGTGGATTTACAAACGCGCCGATCTTCCCGTTGAAATTATCCATGAGTATGATTCGTGGCGCAAAATTAGGGACCAAGACGGCGCAGTTGGTTGGGTTCACAGAATCTTGCTTTCCAGTCAACGAACGGTTCTCGTCTCTGGCGCCGCTTTTGCGACAGCGTGGGATAGTCCGCTGGGAAATCATGCCGTTGCGAAGCTCGGCCCCGGGGTGATTGCTAAAGTTACGGAATGTAATAAAGACCTATGCCACCTTGATTTTCCGCCGTATGAAGGCTGGGTCGAAAAAAAGTTTTTATGGGGTGTTTACCCGTCTGAAATTTTGAATTAGCATTGCGAATCAATGGGATTCAATTTTTATCCCCAAGATAAAACAAAAAAGTCTTACAATTTCTTACCTCACTCATTTCCGGAATCTCGGAACCATGCCATCCATGAGTCTAGCCAAGGTGGAGGTCGCGCACCTCCTCCAGTCGAGTCTGTCCAAATTAGCCGCTGTCCCCGATCGGGGGACGGATGTTCGCATCATGCTGCAAGTTATGGCGGGAGTTTTGACCGAAACAGCTTTCTTCTTCGAAGAGCCCGATGAGACTTTGCAAGCCAGCATGAACAAGATCAGCGTGATGCTAGGATGTGATCCTTACGAAGGGCCTCTCCCTTCTTGGGTGGGGTTACAGGCACACCAGATTGATTATTATACGGAGCGAGGACGCGAACTGGCCCGCATGGCAATGGAAGACTGGGCCGATTGCGAATTTGCTTTTCACGATATGCTGGTGACCATGGC
>CAYZAR010000121.1:0-5247 GCA_964476455.1 uncultured Micavibrio sp. | reverse complement strand
CTTTTTGAAAGGCTTTGAGAGCTTCAAACACGCCATGATCCGCCATGCTTGTAATGCCTACTTTTTCGTAGGGCTGATAAAATAAGAAAGGCCACGGTGCGGATACACCTGTGGCCTTTATGAGGACAATATTCCTAATTTTGAGATAAATGTCAATAACACAAAGAAAGAAAGATCATGAGTTGCCCCCTTGCCTCTCCCCGTCTTCCACAAAGAATTTGACAAATTGGTCCTTTCCTCCTATAGATTCTCCCAAATTCACCCGCACATCTTGGCGTCAAGAGTGCCCAGCGGTTTATCCGGGGTATCCCGCAGTCGGCGAAGGCTCGCTCACTGCGGCACTTTTGTTATGAGGTTTTTGGTAAAATGTTTCAGTCTCTGACCGACAAACTAGGCAGTGTATTCGATAAGCTTCGGGGAAAAGGAAGCTTAACCGAAGAAGATGTTGATTTCGCCCTGCGCGAAATTCGCGTGGCCTTGCTCGAAGCCGATGTTGCTCTTCCTGTTGTCAAAGACTTCATAGAGAATGTTCGCACAAAGGCCATTGGCCAGAATGTTATCAAATCAGTTTCCCCTGCCCATCAAGTGGTCAAGATTGTCCATGATGAAATGGTGGCTTTGCTTGGGGCCGAAAACACAGATCTTTCTTTTGCAGGAAACCCTCCGGTTGTTTATTTGATGGTTGGTCTGCAAGGGTCTGGTAAAACCACAAGCACCGCAAAGATTGCAAAATTCCTGACCGAAAAACACCGCAAAAAAGTTTTGATGGCTTCCTTGGATACCCAGCGTCCAGCGGCGCAAGATCAGCTCGCCCAGCTCGGGCTGCAAACAAATATTGCCACGCTGCCGATTGTCAAAGGGGAAAACCCGCTTGAAATTACCAAACGGGCTCTGAATACAGGCCGCATTGAAGGCTATGACGTTGTGATGCTCGACACAGCCGGACGTCTCGCGATTGATGAGCCGTTGATGGAGGAAGTTGCCGCCGTTCGTAATTTGTCTAGGCCGCTTGAAACTCTTCTCGTTGTGGATGCCATGACGGGGCAGGATGCCGTCAATACCGCAACAGCTTTTAATGATAAAATCGGCATTACAGGGATTATGCTCACCCGCGTTGACGGCGATGCACGAGGTGGAGCGGCTATGTCCATGCGCGCCGTCACCGGCAAACCTATCAAGCTCATGGGGGTTGGAGAAAAATCAGATGCCCTCGAACCTTTCTATGCAGACCGGATTGCCGGACGTATTCTTGGTATGGGAGATGTTGTTTCCCTTGTTGAAAAAGCTTCTGAGACGATTAACCAAGACGAAGCGGCCGAAATGGCCCGCAAGTTTCAGGAAGGGAAATTCGATCTCAACGATATGTTGAACCAGTTCCGCCAAATGAAACGTATGGGAGGGATTGGGTCTTTGATGAAAATGCTTCCGGGACTTGGCCGCTTTTCCGATCAGATTGACGGAGCCAATCTTGACAATACGATTTTGAAACGTCAGGAAGCCATTATTCTATCCATGACCAAGCAGGAACGCGCAAAACCCGCTACGCTCAACGCCTCACGGCGCAAACGGATTGCGGCAGGATCGGGAAGCTCGGTCCAAGACGTCAACCGCCTGATAAAACAATACGAACAAATGGAAGCTATGATGCGCAGAATGCGCAAAATGGGCATTGGTGGAATGCTCGGAGCCATGAAAGGATTTATGGGCAAGGAAGACCAAGACAAAATTACTGAACTTCAAGAAGAGGGCTCTTTGGGTGGGGTTCCTCAATTGAGTTCTGGCCGTCTGACTCCTCCGATGGGAGGTTTGATGGGGCAAGGCGGATTTACGGGACTCCCCGGGGCAGGTGGATTTTCTCACGGTGGCACCAAAAAGAACCGCAAGAAACGCTAAATTTTTAATTTTGAACACGTTGAATTAATTTGAAAGGAGACTAAAGACTATGGCACTCAAAATCAGACTGGCTCGTCAAGGCCGCAAAGCTATTCCCTATTACAGCATCGTGGTAACGGACAGCCGTTCCCCTCGCGATGGGAACTTTATTGAAAAAATCGGAACCTACGATCCTCGTCAACCAAAAGACAGTGACAAACGTATTGTCCTGAATGTGGAACGTGCCGCTCATTGGCTCAAAGTTGGCGGACAACCAACCGACCGCGTAGCGATTTTTCTTGGAAAAGCTGGCGTTATTCCTATGCCAGAACGGAAAAACAACCCACAAAAAGCCGTTCCAAAAGCCAAAGCCCAAGAACGCGCTAAAGAAAAAGCCAAAAAAGCCGAAGCAGCCGCCGCTCCTGCCGCTGAATAACTTTCCTTATTCTTGTCTCCTTATTCCCCTCCCTTTTGGGAGAGGGATAAGGCGATAAGAGAGGCAAGATAGATGGAAAAGGGCACACCCTTTTGAAAAAAGAAAAAATCTGTATTGCCCAGATCATGACAGCCCACGGGATTCGTGGTTTGGTTAAATTGCGTTGTTTTCTTGAAGATCCCGCCGATTTGGAATCTTATAACCCGCTTGAAACCGAAAACGGAAGGACTTTCTCCCTGACTCTCAAAAACCCCATCAAGGGAGATTGGCTTGCCGAGATTTCTGGCATTTCCGACCGCACCGCTGCCGAAAAATTGCGTCATGTTTTGCTTTATACCGACCGTAACCGTTTGCCAGAACCCGATGAAGGGGAGGTCTATATCGAAGATCTGATTGGCTGCCGAACGATCACTGCAAATGGAGAACTCATCGGTGAAATCATCGCCGTTGAAAATTTTGGAGCCAGTGACCTCATTGAAATCCGTCCTCTTTCTGGCAAGAGTTTCTATCTTCCCATGACAGAACCCTATGTTAGCAAAATTGATTTGGAGTCTCGGAGTGTGACCGTTGATCCTGCCGAGGAGTTCAGGAGCTGATGCGCTTTGAAATTCTGACTCTTTTTCCCGATATGTTTCCTGGCCCTCTTGGAGACTCCATCACGGGCCGCGCTTTGAGCAAAAGCGTTTGGAGTTTGCACACTGTCAATATTCGTGATTTTGCCAACGACAAGCATAAAACTGTTGATGATGTCCCCTTCGGAGGCGGAGCCGGAATGGTTATGAAACCAGATGTTTTGGAATCCGCGCTCTTGTCGATCCCCCCTTCTCGGCGGATTTATTTGAGTCCTCGTGGACAGCCTTTAACTCAAGCTCTGGCGCAAGAACTGAGTCGGGAATCATCGCTGACCTTGCTCTGCGGACGCTATGAAGGGGTGGACCAACGCTTTTTAGATGCCTACGGTTTTGAAGAAGTAAGTATTGGAGATTACGTCTTAACTGGTGGAGAACTTGCCGCCTATGTTTTGATGGATTCGATCATCCGGCTTTTGCCCGGGGGCGTTGGGAACGAAACAACCCCTGATGAGGAAAGTTTTTCCGATGGATTGCTGGAATACCCACACTTTACCCGTCCGGCCCTGTGGACCGACCAAAGCGGAAAAACCCACGCCGTTCCCGATGTTTTAACCAGTGGACACCACGGAAATGTTGCCAAATGGCGGCTGGAACAAGCCCAAGAGCTGACAAAAACGCGCCGCCCTGACCTTTGGCGAGATTATCTCTCAAAAAAGCCTTGAATTTGTGGCGAAAAAAAGGGTATAACCCCTTCACCTTGAAAACAACAATAGAGCCGCCGAGGGTTTCCCTTGATTACGGGTTCTTCATAAAAATAGGAGCTACAAAATGAACATATTGCAAAAATTCAATGCGGACCAAGCCGCCAAATTGCGCGAAGGAAAAACCATTCCTGCCTTTGGCCCGGGAGACACCGTCAAAGTCAATCTTCGCATCGTTGAAGGCGATCGGGAACGGATTCAGGCCTATGAAGGCGTATGCATCGCCCGTGGTGGCAGTGGCATGGACGAATCCTTCACAGTCCGCAAAATCAGCTATGGCGAAGGTGTCGAACGGGTTTTTGCCCTTCTCTCCCCTCGCATCGAAAGCATCGCTCTGATCCGTCGTGGTTCTGTTCGCCGCGCCAAACTTTATTACTTGCGCGAATTGCGTGGGAAGAAAGCCCGTATCACCGAAAAGAAAGCCGCTCGGCCTACCGCCTAACTGGTTAACCTATTTTCGCGGAATAATAATAGCCGCACCGGCCCCACCCCAGCAGGCCGGTGTGACTGTTTCTGGGGAAACCGTTGCAGCGAGATGCTCAGCCCCTTCCGATTTACTAACCCCAGATGAGAGAAAATCTCTAGACTTTGATCCAAAATTTTTAGTATCCATATTCTTCAATCCTCTTTCTAGTTGATAACGACAATAGCTGCGTGAAGGTCAAGAACCGTCCCATCTACTCGAATTCCGGTCAGTAGCACCTGCGGGTTTTTGGAAAAAGCATCAACCATTTCACCGGAAACACTCCCAACATGATGGTACTTTTCATGCAGCAAGGCGTGGATATGCCCCCCCTGCCGATCAACCAATACCGTCTCAGCCCGAACGAAAGCTGGGTCGTCGAAGACGATGGCGACTTCCCCAAGCCGATTGATTAAAAATTGTGAAGAAATATCAGACATGAAAAACCCCTTTTCTCAGACCGTTTGTGCTGCAGCTGCGTTGCTGCAGATGCTCACACCACGATCCTAGCAAAAGAGGTTTAAGACCCGATTAGGATTAGATAAAGTTTTAAGGAATTATTTAAGCGCGTAAATACGAGTATCTCCGTTATGATCTGTCACGGTGCAGTTCTCTCTGGTCGCCACAAAGGTCCCGTGAGCCCCTCTTTTAGGATCAACAGCACTTCCGACAATTTCTTGCCCCTTGTTGAGGTAGTTTGCAATTTGGTGGTCCGTCTGCCCAGAAGGCTCAAAACGCAAAACAGCTTTTCCACCCGCAGCCCGAATAAATGCGCGGTTCAGATAACCATTAGATTCTACAACGTCACAGTAAAAATCTCCTCTATCTACTTGTTCTGGTTTTATTTCTTCATCATGCAAGGCACGATAGCCCACCGCCCCCGCCATCGCCATCGCCATCGCCAATACAACATAGCGATACTTAATTCCCAATAACCCTGTCATTTTCCAACCCTTTCACTCGTATAATTTCCCGTAATGTAACAAAGGTGGGTGTGATTAGCAACAAAAAAGCGGAAATTTCTACCAATTTCCGCTTATTATGCCGAGTTTTTAATAGTGTCTCTAGGATGCGTCGACATTCAAAATATTGGCATTGCTAAATTAATATAGTATCGACGCGATCGAGGTGGAGATAAAGGGA
>CAYZAR010000120.1:0-5281 GCA_964476455.1 uncultured Micavibrio sp. | reverse complement strand
CGGTGCCGGTCGAGCTTGCCGCTTTCCATGACATTGGCTTTTTCGCAAGAGCAAACCTGTCCGCGCCGTTTGCGGGCAAGTTCAAAAGCAATGCGGGCCACACGCTGAATCTCGGATGTCGTGTAAACTTGCGTGTTCACTCCTTGCCTCTCTCCGTTCGGGAGGTCAAAAATACCCCGAGGTTCCCCAAAATAAATCCCCCCTGTGAGTTCACGGACGATAAGAATATCAAGGCCGCGCACAATTTCTGGTTTGAGCGTTGAGGCTCCAATCAAGGCATCAAACACAAGGGCAGGGCGCAGATTGGCAAACAAACCCAGTTCTTTGCGGAGTTTTAGCAATCCGGCTTCAGGCCGGAGAGCGTAGTCCACCTTGTCCCATTTAGGTCCCCCAACAGATCCAAATAAAACACAATCAGCCTTTTGCGCTTTGGCAATGACTTCTTCTCTAAGAGGGACTCCGTGACGGTCAAGCGAAGCTCCACCAATCAGGTCTTCTTCGGTGTGTAAATTTATTCCCGCATGATTGTTTAGCCAGACGATCAATTTTTTGGTTTCGGCTACAACTTCAGGGCCAATACCATCGCCCGCCAAGATCAGGATATTTTTTTCTATAGCCATGGGGTGCTTTGCTTTCTTTTGGTTTCGTAACTCGAAATAAGCGAAGATTTTTCAAGAGTGAGGCCAATTTCATCTAGCCCATTAACGAGGCAGTGTTTGCGAAACGGATCTATCTCAAAGGAAAAAACAGTGTTGCCGCAGATAATTTTCTGTTCAGGCAAATTAATTGAAATGGTTCGTTCTTGATTGGCCGCTTCAATCAGATCATCTATTTCCTCTTGGGGGAGCCGAATGGGCAGGATCCCGTTCTTAAAACTGTTGTTGTAAAAAATATCTCCGAAACTCGGGGCAATGATACAGCGAAATCCAAAGTCAAGAAGAGCCCATGGGGCGTGTTCACGACTAGAGCCACAACCAAAGTTTTCTCCCGCTAACAAAATACTGGACTCGGAATAAGGGGCGCGATTGAGGATAAAATCTGGTTTTTTATGGCCGCTTTCATCAAAGCGGAGTTCGTAAAACAATCCAGAGGCTAGTCCGCTGCGTTTGATGGTGCGCAGAAACTGCTTAGGAATAATCATGTCCGTATCCACGTTGATAAGGGACAGCGGGGCGGGAATAGAACTGAGTGTGGTAAATGGAATCATGATGAGGTTACATCTTTCTAATATCGGTGAGTTTTCCGGTAATGGCGGCTGCAGCGGCCATAGCAGGAGAGAGAAGGTGGGTTCTTGCTCCTCGTCCTTGTCGTCCTTCAAAATTTCGGTTGGAGGTTGATGCGCAGCGTTCGCCAGCCTTAAGGCGGTCTTCATTCATACCAAGACACAATGAACACCCGGGCTCGCGCCACTCACACCCCGCTGCAATAAAGATTTTATCAAGTCCTTCTTCTTCGGCCTGTGCCTTAACGAGGCCCGAGCCAGGAACGATGAGAGCCTGAACATGGGGAGCAATGGTGTTTCCTTGCAGAATTTTGGCAGCTTCGCGCAAATCCTCAATCCGGCCATTGGTACAAGACCCAATGAAAACCTTATCAATCACAATGCTTTCCAGCGGGGTTCCCGGGGTAAGGCCCATGTAATCCAGAGCTCTTGCCATTGCAGCTTTTTGGGCAGGGTTGGTTTCGGTTTCAGGATTCGGTACGCAGGCGGTGATGGGCAGAACATCTTGAGGCGAGGTTCCCCATGTGACAAGTGGGGGAATATCTTCTGCGCTCAAATGAATTTCAAGATCAAAAACGGCTCCTTCATCTGACCTTAAAGTGGACCAATAGGCAATGGCTTTGTCCCAATTTTCTCCTTGGGGAGCCATAGGGCGTCCCCGTAAATAGTCAAAAGTTTTAGAGTCAGGCGCGATAAGTCCGGCTCTTGCTCCAGCTTCAATCGACATATTGCATAAGGTCATGCGGCCTTCCATGCTGAGTGATTTTACGGCACTTCCTGCATATTCAATGACATATCCCGTTCCACCAGCCGTACCAATTTTGCCAATGACGGCGAGGGCCATATCTTTGGCGGTGATGCCAGCGGCCAGAGTTCCTTCTATGGTAACGCGCATGGTTTTGGCGGCGGATTGAGTCAAGGTCTGCGTGGCCAGAACGTGTTCAACTTCAGATGTTCCGATCCCAAAAGCCAGTGCGCCGAAAGCCCCATGCGTTGAGGTATGACTATCGCCACAAACAATAGTCATTCCGGGGAGCGTAAATCCTTGCTCGGGGCCAATAACATGGACAATTCCCTGTCTTTTGTCGGACATCCCAAAATAGGTTAATCCAAATTCGCGGGTGTTGGATTCCAAAGTTTCAATCTGGATTCGGCTTTCTTCTTCACGGATTCCTGCAATCCGGTTTTGGGTGGGAACATTGTGGTCGGCTACGGCAAGGGTGGCTTTAGGACATCTGACAGTGCGTCCGGTCAATCGTAACCCTTCAAAAGCTTGGGGGGACGTCACTTCGTGGACAAGGTGGCGGTCAATATAAATGAGGGCGGACCCATCTGCGGATTGTTCGATAACATGGTCATCCCAGATTTTTTCAAAAAGTGTGCGGGGGGAGGGAGAAAGTGTCATGGTTGGCCAGCTCCTAAAATTCTCAATAAAACTAACCGAATGCGTGGTTTTAACCAAGACCAAACTGTTATTCGTTATAGGGGCTGGATATTTCTGGTGAGGATGCGCTGGTTGAGGACCTTTCTCCCAAATTGGTGGGGGCTGTCGCCCGCTGGATAACGTTATCTGGCAGATGGGCCCTACCTCCATTTTTGCAAAGCTGGACATTCGCAATATTGAGAGCTGATCGGCTGTTTCTCATGATTTCTAATGCGGTTTTGAAACGATCGGAATCTCCTGTTAACAGTCCTTGGCGGAAGTCTTCGTAGGTTTCTTTTATATCCATTTTATCAAGGGCGGCTCTGACAGCACCAACCCCTTGCGGAGAGCCCAGACCTAAAAAATACCTTTCCAACTTGACAGCCATTTCCAGCATTACAACATCAGAAACGTGTTGTTGTAAGGCGTACAGGGCACACATACGGGGAAAGTCTTGTTGTTTTTGATAAGTGAAAAAGTCATCAAGTGAGCCATTAACATCTTGTTCAAAATGTGCTTTTTCATTCGCGAGACTGAGTGCGACCAGAACGGTTAGATACTGTTCGAAACTTGGACGGTCTATACGGTCCATAATGCTGGTGATATAGACGTACTCATCTTGATAACGCTTCGTGTTTGCTCCGAACTCAATGATTTTTCCTTCTGGCTGATAACGGGCAAGGGGAGCGAGGGGGGACGAGCTGATTTTAAGAGATGTTTTTTCAAATAGGGATTGGAACGCTGGGCCGTCTACTTGCTGGATCAAGACTTTTGCCCCTTGCAGACTGGAGGGAAGGGGAGATTCTCCGGCATAGGCAAAGAAGGGAAGAAGGACCAGAGCAATCAAAAAAAAAAGTGTCTGGAAAAAACTATATCTCATAGGATTTGCAGCCAAGTCGATCTTTGGCATCCTTGACTTGTTCCTTATTCGTAAATGGAGCAGCCTTTTTCGGTTCTCTCCCTGTTAGTAGTGTAGCGGAGGCTATATTGAGGCGGGCGCAGTTAAAATTGTACACAGTCCCTGAGACTGGATCACGAACGAACATGGTCGCGGCGGGACCTGGCAAAGTTCTCGACAAATCCAAAGGACCTAAAAGGCTACCTCGCGGAGAAACAATGATAGGAGCGGGGATGTCTAAAGATTTTTGATGATCAAGCTTATGAGGGGCTGTTTCTCCAGAGCTGACAGCCAAAGGTATTAATATTAAGGAAATAAAATAACCAGAAAGATTCATGAATCTCCTTCTCTTACTCTCAACAAACTCTTACTCTCAGCAAAGTCTGCCATAATTATCTACGGTTTTGCAAACTTTTAATAAATTTCGGATTATGAATATTTTCTGTTGCCTAAGAACCACAGTTGCTTTTCTTTGTTAGGGGTGCGACATTCCGCCTCATCGGTTCTTGGGTGGTGCTGGGGTTACCATCAGCCTCACGTTCATTATTTTATGTAAGGGGAACTTTGTTCATGAAAAAACTTCTCGTTTCGGCTGCTATCGCGGCCCTCATTCCTGGCGTAGCTATGGCTCAAGATTCCGGATTCAAAAAATCCGCTGGCGATGTTCTGCTTCGTGCTCGTGCTATTGCGGTTATTCCTAGTGAGGAAGCCGATACCTCAGGTGCTTTGACCATCAACGATGCTTTGTCGATTGACAATTCGGTCGTGCCTGAGTTTGATTTGACCTATTTCCTGACCGACAATATCGGGATTGAAGTGATTGCAGGGGTTACTCCTCATGATATTACAGGGAGAGCTGGCGGGGTTGCTGGTCTAGATTTTGGCCGTGTCTGGCTTTTGCCTCCTACGGTTACCTTGCAATACCACTTTGACCCGATCTCTGCTATTGCTGGAATCAGCCCTTATGTGGGGGCAGGTGTGAACTACACCCATTTCTTTAACGAAGGTAGCTGGAATGCTGCTACTATCTCCGACATTGATTACGGCAGCAGCTGGGGTGGAGCTTTGCAAGCGGGTGTTGATATTCCGCTGACGAGCAACTGGGTCCTCAACGCGGATGTTAAGAAAGTTTGGATCAATTCCGATGTTGACGTGACTCTTGTCGGTGGTTCGGAAGTTAACGCAGATACAGACATTAATCCTTGGATTGTTGGTCTTGGTGTTGGTTATAAATTCTAGAATTTTTCCTCCTTTAGAATCTTGATTTCGGTCCGGTTCAGTGAATCGGGCCGAAATTTTTTGCGTGCTTATCAGAAGGAGAAAAAGATGATAGCTTTCCTTCGTGCCAATTTGGAAATGTGAGGGCAATTTTGAATATCTGGTTCACCCTGTGGGTTTTCTTAACTGTTTTTATTATGGGGACCTTTTTTTGGTCTATGGCGATTCTTTTTCGCCAGAAACAGGCATGGGGTGCTTTTGCCAAGCGTCATCAAATGACTTTTACGCCGAATGGTTTCTTTAGATCTCCTGCTATGCGGGGAGTAATTCGCGGGTTTGTTACGACTATTTTCTCGGAAGAACAAATAACGCAGGACAATCGCGGTCGGCGGTTTCGGACACGATCCCGAGGTTGTGTGTCACCAGAATGATCGACATGCCGAGCGTTCTGCGCAAATCCAGCAGCAAATCCAGAATCTGCGCCTGGATGGTCACGTCGAGCGCCGTCGTGGGCTCGTCG
>CAYZAR010000119.1:0-5298 GCA_964476455.1 uncultured Micavibrio sp. | reverse complement strand
GCTTCGTACCCGGAACTCGCGGAAACGGTCGAGCGGGTCCAGAAGGGGATGAAGCCACAGAAGCGGCATTGGATCCTATTGAAGATGATGTTGTCGCTCCAACAACGAAGTCGAAAAAATCTGCCTAGCTCTGTTGCCAAACTTTTCGTAACGAGAAGCGGAAGTTATTTACAATGGCTATCATCCCCGCGCCCTTTAAGCGGGGGTGATAGGTGGGCGAGGACGTGCTAGCGAAGAGAGCGGATAGGTTCTTGCAGGTTTAATGATGGTTTTATTATTCCGCGGCTGGGGCTTCGTTTGTCCTTTGGAAATAGTCTTTGATAAAAGTGAAGGCAAGCCACAGACACGGAACGGCAAGGAGTCCATAAGAGAGAATTTGGGCAGGCAGTCCATCGTGGCCGAATGGTTCGGTGGCAATGTGGATGGGGCCATTATCAACATAGGGGATCAGGCCCATCTCAGAAACTTCGTGAATGCCATACACAAAAAGGCGGATGGAAAAGAGGATCAGGAAAACTCCCGTAGCTTGTAAGAACAGGCGTAGATTTATTTTGTGGCTTTGTTTAACCCAGATAACTCCGGCACTGGCCGCTAAAACGAGGCCAGAAATTGCACCGATCAACAAGGAAGAGGCGTCTGAGCCTGCGCTGATGGCTCCTAGCATAACGGCTGTTTCAATTCCTTCGCGGGCAATCATTAGAACGGTAAATCCAAAGATACCAATCAGGGCTCCCAAAGTGGGCTTGACGGCGTGGCGTTCCAGTTGATTGCCAATGGCAGAGCGCAGGGACGTAGCTGTTTTCATGACATACAAGGTCATGCTGGCAACCAGAAATCCGGCTACAAGGGACATAATACCTTCGACAGCGGGATTCTCTTCTGCTTCGTCGCCGATGCGGTATCCAATATAAGAGCTAAGAAGAATAGCAACTCCCACGCCAGCATACACAGCCGGAATGAGAGCAAGACGATTGGTTTTTGTCAGATAGGCAAGGGTAATCGCCACGATAAGAAAGGCCTCGAGCCCTTCGCGGAACGTAATAAGAAGAGTGTCAATCATGGGGAAGCCCTGCAAATAAGAATTGTTATCATTTGCAATCTAGCAAAAGAAAACAGGAGCAACAACAAAAACATTTGTTCTTGATGGGTCTTTATTTTTCACAGGCCCTTGCTTGTTCCTCTATCGAGGAAGGAGAAGAAGAGTTCTTTCGATAATTAGACCAGCGTTTTTGATGTAGGGTGCGTAATCAAAAATAACCTCAAAACTTGCTTTGTCCAGTTTGTCGGTTACTTCGCTGTCTTGTTCGAGCAAGGAGCGCAGGGAAATTTTACCATCCGATTCCCAAACTTTCATCGCGCTGCGCTGAACAATCCGGTAGGCCTCTTCGCGGGAAAATCCGTTTTGGGTCAGGGCGAGCAAAACCCGTTGGGAGAAAACCAAGCCGCCAGTACGTTCCAGATTCGCTTTCATTCTCTCAGGATAGACGAGAAGGTTTTCAATGATGCCGGCCAGCCGATGCAAAGAGAAATCAAGGGCCATACAAGAATCCGGCGCAAAGACACGCTCGGCAGCGGAATGGGAAATATCCCGTTCGTGCCACAGGGCGACGTTTTCGAGGGCAGGTGTCACAGCCGAGCGAACAAGGCGAGATAGTCCTGTCAAATTTTCACTCAGAACTGGGTTGCGCTTATGGGGCATTGCGGAGGACCCTTTTTGCCCGGGAGAAAAAAACTCTTCGGCTTCACGCACTTCAGTTCGTTGTAAATGGCGAATTTCAACGGCGATGTTTTCAATCGAAGACGCAATGACGCCAAGCGTGGCGAAGAACATGGCATGACGGTCTCGCGGAATGATCTGTGTTGATACGGTCTCTGGAACGAGGTTGAGTCGGGAAGCAACATAAGATTCCACATCGGGGGAAACTGTGGCATAGGTTCCAACCGCGCCAGAGATGGCGCAAACGGAAATTTCCGCACGAGCAGCAAGCAAGCGGGCATGGGCGCGGGCAAAGGCAGCGTAATGCCCTGCTAATTTGATCCCGAACGTGGTGGGTTCGGCGTGGATTCCGTGGCTGCGGCCAATGCAGATTGTATCTTGGTGAGCGCGGGATTGTTTCCCAAGGGCGGCAAGGACTTTTTCAATGCCGATGAGGAGCAAGTCACTCGATTGCTGAAGCTGAACTGCAAACGTGGTATCTAAAACATCCGAAGACGTCATGCCTTGGTGCATATAACGGGCTTCTTCCCCAACATATTCGGTGACGTTGGTTAAGAAGGCAATCACATCGTGTTTGACTTCGCGTTCGATCTCGTCAATTCGTTCGGCGTTAAATTGTCCGCGCTCTCTCAACGCCTTGGCAACCCCTTGCGGGATAATGCCTGTTTGTTCCATTGCCTCTGCCGCTAAGGTTTCAACTTCCAGCATAATACGGAATTTGTTGTCGGGGGCCCAAATTTGGGCCATTTCAGGGCGGGTATAACGGGGAATCATTTGATTTGTATTTCCTTAAGTTTTGTGTGGTTTCCTTGAACCTAGCCTAAGGTTGGGCTAGGTGCAATGAGGGGTTTCTTTTTGTCCTCTTCTCTACTTTTGGGCTCAACAAGCTGTGCATACTGAGCTTTTGCGTCTTGTAAATTGTGAAATTTCTTCCCAAACTTCCGAATCTATGGGACCTTCTCTCCCGTATCCTAAATTATAGGCTCAGAATATGGTATTCCGTTTGTGATAAATCCCTTTGATGTTGGGTTTTTACGATTGATGTTAAGAGTGAAAAAGAATCTTCCCTCTTCTTGCGTCTTTTTCTTTCTATGCTTGGCAGGGGCTGCACAGGCACAGGTTATTGCACCTTCTGCTGATCCCGGGCGTGTAGACCAACCTGTCCTTCCCAAAGATATTTTTTCTGGTCTTCAATCTCAAGCTCTTCCGCAAAGTACAAAGCCTGCTTTGCCTCCAGAGACAGCCAATCTGACATTTGTTTTGAACAGTCTGACTATTCAGGGAGCGCAGGCTTTTTCATCCGATCGGCTGGATGATTTTTATCAGCCATATTTGGGAAAAACAATTACGCTTGGCCAGCTTTTTGACATCATGGCGCGTATCCAGCAACTCTATCTGGACGAAGGCTACACAATCTCAAAAGTGCTTATCCCCGAACAGGCGATTGATAATGGGAATATCGTCTTTACGGTTGTTGAAGGATACGTTGAATCTGTTGAGTTGGATCCCGGTTTTCCAAAGAGTCCCATTTTTGAAAATTTTGCGGCGAAAGTTCTGGCTATGCGGCCGCTGAATACCCAAAAACTGGAACGCTTCATGCTTATTCTCAACGATAAGGCAGGACTCAGAGCATCTTCAGTTCTCTCTAAAATTGAAAACCACGAAGCGGACCCGGGTAGATTAAAGCTAACACTACGTCAAAATCAGGACGAGTTAGGGACGGGGGCTACCTACGTTTCCTTTGATACGCTCGGTTCAAACTTTACCGGATTTGGCCAGTTTGGAGCTGGGACCAGTTTCAATCACCTAGGTGCAAACTATTCAGAACTTTTGTTGAATGGGGTTGTTACAACCTCCAGTCAAGAAATGCGGCAAGGGAGTGTTGAATACAACTTACCCCTATGGGGAGTTTCGGGAACAAATCTCAGGCTATCCAGTGAAATGAACCGGACGGAACCAGGAAGCAGTCTTGATATTCTTGATGTCAAAGGGCGGTCATTTAGTCTGTCCGCGCAGCTTAGTTATCCTATTATTCGTCAACGAGATCAAACGTGGTTGGTGAGTAGCGGTTTTGAATACAGAAATGTTGGAACGAATATATTGGGCGAGATTCTTTTCCAAGATCAAATTCGTTCGGTTGGGGTGATGTCGCGTTATACGTTCTCTGATCGCTACCATGGGTTAAACTTATTACAGGCAGATTTTTCTAGAGGTCTCAATGTTCTGGCAGCTCGAGAGACAGGGGAGCCAAACCTTTCTCGTCAATTTGGCCACAGTGATTTTTGGAAACTTGAATTGCTTTATACGCGGTTACAAACAATCGCAAAAAATTTTGAAGCGTTATGGAGTGTCAAGGGTCAGTATGCGTGGAAGCCACTCTTATCCTCGGAAGAATTTGGTTTTGGTGGTGGGTACTTGGGCCGCGGTTATGATCCTTCGGAGATAACTGGGGATCGCGGAGTTTCGACTTCGTTAGAACTTCGTTACAATAATGTTATACCAGAATGGAGTATGGCTCTTCAGCCTTATGCGTTTTATGATATCGGAAGAGTTTGGAATATAGACCCTTTGGACGGGAATAGAAAATCGGCTGCATCGGCTGGAGCGGGAATGCGGGCGAATTTTGCCAAAGGATGGGTGATAGATGGCAGTTTTGCTGTACCGCTGACGCGTGCGGCTGAGAACCCACCCAAATATGGGAGTGAATGTGGCCCCCGCTACCTTGTTTCCGTAAAAAAAACATTCTGATTTTTGATAACATTGATCTCTTGTGCTATACAAAAGGTAGTACAATGCTTTGATTCTGTCCTGTTCTGCTTTCTTGGCTTAACTAATTTCTTAGTAATTTTTGCTAACATTGGAATTGATATGCTTACAAAACACAGAGTGCCTTATTCGTCTGTAAACTCTCTGCTTTCTTCGACAGCTATTGTCGCGGTTGCGATGATGTGCGCAAGTTCTTCTGCTCTGGCGGCCCCTCAAGGGGGCGTCGGGGTGGCCGGAAATACGGTTATTGAGAGTACAGGTTCAACCACGACAATCCGGCAAACATCCGGTCGGGCCATTATTCGTTGGGACAGTTTCGATGTTGGAGCATCCGAACACGTTGACTTTCAGCAACCCTCCTCTTCTTCCATTACCGTCAACCGCATACAAGATACCAAGCTCTCCCAGATTGAGGGGCGGATTACGGCGAATGGTAACATCATGCTGCTCAATCCTAACGGAGTCGTTTTTGGGGCAGGCTCCCGGGTTGATGTGGGCGGAATTGTGGCGGCGACGAGTGATCTGGAAGATGATGCTGCCTTTATGGCTGGCGGCGATGTTAAATTGACCCGCCCGGGAAACCCTGATGCACAAATTATCAACCACGGCACGATGACCATTGGACAAGCCGGATTGGCAGGTCTTGTCGCCCCTCATGTTGAGAACCACGGTGTCATTGAGGCACGTCTTGGAAAAGTATCTTTGGCCTCGGGTGATATCAGTACGATTGACTTTGCCGGAGACGGTTTGATTTTGGTTGAGGCCTCCGATGCCATGACCAAGCAAGTGGTCAAGAATACCGGAACACTCAAAGC
>CAYZAR010000118.1:0-5300 GCA_964476455.1 uncultured Micavibrio sp. | reverse complement strand
CTATCGCGCTGAGTTTATCAACCTAGTTTACAAAGCTAAAACAGCAGCTTCCATGCCGTCTCAAGGTGGAATGCCCTACCAAGGCCCCACTGGCGGGGGTGGGGTGGTTATTCAACCCTATCCGCTGCCTGCCACACGATAGGGTTTTTGAAAACGGATTAGCAAATCACCCCGATATAAGTCGGGGTGATTTTCGTTCTGAAATCATTGAATTTGGCGGATTTGGTAAAATTGTCTTCTTTTATAGTCAGGAGAGCCCTAATTTGTTAGGCTTGTCGGCAGATATTTAGACTTTTCTCCAAAAAATGGGCTAAGAAGGAGATTATCATGACAGAAGACGTTCCAGAGGTGACTGATCTTCCCAAGCCGTCTTTGCTATCGCGGTTTATGGGTGGTGTACGGAATTATTTCTTCACGGGCGTTCTGGTTACGGCACCTATCGCGCTCTCACTCTATTTGGTTTATGCCACGGTTTTGTGGATTGATGAAAAGGTTGGGAGCGTTTTGCCGGTTCGTCTGGCTGGACAAGGATCCATTCCCGGGATTGGCGTTCTGATTTCTGTGACATTCTTTGTCACTGTGGGGATATTTACCAGCAATTATCTAGGCAATCTTCTGGTTGAGTTTTCAGACTTTGTGATGGAGAGGTTGCCTCTGGTCAAAACCATTTACGGGGCATTAAAACAAGTTCTTGAAACGCTTATGGGCAGTAAGTCTCAAGCGTTTCGTGAAGTGGTTCTGGTTCAGTATCCGCATAAGGATTCGTGGACAATTGGGTTTGTCACTGGAAAAACCGAAGGGGAAATACAGAAGCTGTTGATTGGAGAAACTATCAATGTTTTTGTTCCCACAACGCCAAATCCGACATCTGGTTTTCTTTTGTTCGTTCCGCGCAGTAGTGTTGTTCCTCTGTCCATGACAGTTGATGATGGTTTGAAGATGGTTATTTCGGGTGGAATTATTACACCAAAAAACTTTCAGCCTGAGCGCAAATAGGAAATAGCCTGATCCCGTTCGAATAGATAGAGCAAGGTCCGCAGGGCTTCTCCTCGGGGAGATTGGAGCTCTGGGTCTCTCTCCAAAATCAGTTTGGAATCATCGCGGGCGGTGAGTAGTAAGTCATCGTGAACTGATAAATCAGCCAAACGGAACGAAGCCAGCCCACTTTGCCGTGTTCCTAAAATTTCCCCACTTCCCCGCAGTGTCAAGTCTTTTTCGGCAATTAGAAAACCGTCTTCTGTCTTGCGCAGAGTTTCAAGACGTTCTCGTGCCGTTTTTCCAAGCGGTGGGGCATACATTAAAAAACAAAATGAAGGTTTTTCTCCGCGCCCAACGCGTCCGCGTAATTGGTGCAGTTGAGCAAGGCCAAACCGTTCGGCGTGTTCAATAACCATTATTGTTGCATCAGGGACATCTACGCCAACTTCAATAACGGTTGTTGCCACCAGAAGGCGGGTGTTTCCATTGATAAATTTCTGCATGACATCGTCTTTATCCTGAGGTTTCATGCGCCCGTGGATCAGACCAACTTTATCGCCGAAATGTTGTTGCAGAATATCAAAGCGTTCACTGGCCGCAGCCAGATCAATTAATTCGGATTCTTCCACCAAAGGACAAACCCAGTAAACTTTGACTCCTGCCGTAATTTGGGGTTTGAGGCGTTCGACCATTTCATCGAATTTTTCCTGAGAGATTAAGCGGGTGTCAATAGGTTTGCGCCCGGGGGGCTTGCCAAGAATTCGGCTGACCTCCATGTCTCCGTAAGCGGTGAGAGCGAGCGTTCGCGGAATCGGCGTGGCCGTCATAACCAAGACATCCGTCCCTCTCCCTTTGTTAGAAAGCTGTAAGCGTTGGTGAACGCCAAAGCGGTGCTGTTCATCAATGACAGCCAGTCCCAGATCTTTGAATTCAACCCCGTCTTGGAATAATGCGTGGGTTCCCAAAATAATCTGGGCTGTTCCATCTGCAATCTCTTTTAAGAAACTTTCTCGAAGCTTTCCTTTGTCCCGTCCAGTTAGAACTGCAATTTTGACTCCGCAAGCCGCCAGAAGAGGTGCAAGATTTTCTGCGTGCTGGCGAACCAGTATTTCTGTTGGGGCCATGAGGGCAGCCTGTGCTCCTCCGTCAACCGCGTTTATCATAGCGAGGGCTGCCACAACGGTTTTTCCCGATCCGACATCTCCTTGTAGAAGGCGAAGCATTCGACTGGAGGTTGTCATGTCGGCATCAATCTCGGCCAAGGCGGATTGTTGAAATTCGGTAAGTTGCCACGGAAGAGAGCCAAGAAGTTTTTGCCGCCGTGGACCATTCACGGGAAAGGACCGCCCACTCAATTTTCGTTGGCGGTTACGCACAAGAGCGAGAGTCAACTGGTTAGCCAGAAGTTCATCATAGGCAAGGCGCATACGAGCAGGATTAAGAGGTTCAAGGTCTTCGGCAGTTTTGGGGTGGTGAAGGGCGGTCAGGCTTTCTTTCCATCCTCGCCATCCTTCGCGGAGTTTATGAGCCGGATCATCCCATTCTGGAAGATCTGGAACAAAACTCAACGCAGCGAGAATCGCTTTTCTCAAAGGTTTGGTTGTAACGCCAGCGGTCAAAGGATAAATGACTTCGAAAGGGTCAATTTTTCCGGCATCTGCGGCAAGGCCGATCAGATCAGGGTGGGTGATTTGTCTTTGTCCCCGAAAATCTTCTATCTTTCCGGCAATCACAACTTTTGCTCCAATCGGGTATTGTTTCTCAATCCATGTTCCGTGAGTGTTAAAAAAGACAAGATCGACAAAGCCGCTCGAATCTCTTGCCCGAATACGGGTTGGTTGTCCGCGCCGTGGTGAGGGTGTGTGTTTGTCTATTGTAACACTTACGCAAATAGTTTGGCTCAAGGGAGCTTCGGCAAGATTGTCGCAGTGTTTGCGCAGTACAAAATCAACAGGCTTGTGAAACAGCAGATCAAGAATTTTCCCGCCGCCCAGAAGCTTTTCGTAAAGCTTGGCGTATTTAGGCCCCACTCCTGAGAGTGTGGCAACGGCCCGAAACAGAGGATCAAGGATGAACGGGCGGCCTTTCATGAGAAATCAAGAGCTCAGCCTGATTTTCCTGCCCAGCTTGACCGCGAAGACACTGATTCCGATCATCAGGAAGCCAAGGATAATCAGGGCAATCGGCCAGCCAACAATGTCTTTGAAATATTCATCTGTGAAATAGCCCAAAAACGCGAGCAAGGTTAGAATTCCAACTGTCAAAAGGGTACGACTTTTGGCAAAGACGCTTAGGGCAATCATGCCTCCTGCTGTGCCAATCAACAAAACATCAAAGTTAGAGTGCTTGAAGTAATCAAACGAAGCGGCTGCTGTAAAAATGCCAGAAAAGAAGAAAAAGAACGGTGCAATCGTGCGATGCGTGGTTTTGGTCAAGCCGTAGGAAACATACAATCCCGACAAGCCAAGCAACATTGCGCTATCGGGAGGGGCCAATTCGGTTTTTTCAACGAGAGCCAACATGAACAGGTAGAAGAAAAAGAGCGAAAAGAATAAAAGGCTGGAGCGATTGCGCGAGGAAAAAGCCACGAATTGCTGGACTGTCATAAACCCGAAGACCACGAGGGCTGCTTTGACAACATCGTGGGAAGATGGGAAATATTCATCAAGCAAAACAAATAACCCAACAGGTTGCAAGAAGGCCGAGATAAGAAAAAGTGGAGTCGAGGCTTTGCTGTAGCGTGAGTCTTCCAAAGAAATAAGGCCAAGGAAAAACGCAACAAGTCCCGTTCCAAAAGTCACAATCACACGAGCGAGAGGCGGCAGGTCTTCCCAAACAATACCGATATAAACGCAAATACCCGTAAAAATAAAAAGCCCACCAAGATAAATCATAACCCGTTGCAAGAGGGACGAAGAATCCTCCTCTGCGCCAGTTTTTGGGGCAGGTTTGGAGAGGAGAGAGGCGAGTTCAGACTCGCTCAACCCTGCTTCAGAGATAAGGGTTGCAATTTGCGACAACGCTTCCTGTTTCGAGAGGGGCATTATTTACTCTCCTCAACAACCCAGCCGATAAAGACTGTTTCGCCGTAAAAATCGGTAGGTTTGGGAAGGGGAATAATACGGCTATCCTTGACGACAACTTGCAGGGGTCCGTGGCTTCTGCTGTGAAAGGACAGGACATCTGTTAGCAAAGAACTGTGTGAATACCCACGGTCTTCATAGCGATAGCCATCGGGAGCGGTCACTTGGCCGGAGAGTTTGAGAGATAAGAATTTCTCAGGAGAAGAAATTGATACTTTCTCTTCCTCTTCTTTAAGGGTGGGCAGAGCCAAAGCGACATCTTCCAAAGCCCCCGTTGAGGGAGTGAAAACATAAATTCGTCCCTTTACGTTTCCGGTGGGGATGTTGCCAGCTTGCCGATTGGCTTTCGGGGACACAAAAGTAATGTCTAATTTCCCCTCATTCGTTACCTTATAAACAAAATTTCCGTATGCGATGTAAGGGTTAATGGCATAAACCGCCCGGAAAGTCGGGTCTGGCACAGCATGGAACGGAAAATATTTGGCAAAAGTTAAAAGAAGAACCAAAAACAGCGGCAGAAGAATTCCTGCCACCAAAACATGATTTTCTTTCAAGATGCGCATAAGTGGCATAAAGTGTCTCCCTGAAAAATTTGCTAAGGATGAACCATTATGCCGCAAATGGCCTGTGAAGTCGAGACATTGGAAAACAAAAGAAAACGCCTTGGTTTTAGGGCTTGGCATCGGGGAACTCGTGAAATGGACTTGCTGATGGGGTCTTTTGCTGACCGCAATCTACCCAACTTCGGTGAAGAAGAGCTGGCCGTGTTCGAGGAAATTCTCTCTTGTAATGATCCGGATGTTTATGACTGGGTTTCAGGTCAGAAACCTCCACCAGAGGCTTATGCTTCTTCGGTTTTGGACTTGCTCTTGCAACATAGATTTGCCAAATAAGTCCCCATGACGATAGCTGCTAAAATATTAGAAACTGGGGAGGAGGCTCTTCCTTGCCAATTTGGGAATCCGGAAGGACAGGATGCGCGCTCCCTTGCTGAGCGGGCACGTTCTCTTTCAAGAGATCAGAAGATACTCGTGCATATCGCACTTGATGATTCCCGTATGGCTACTCTTGCTGATGTTTTGGCTTTTTTTGCGCCAGACGTGGAAGTCGTTTTGTTTCCTTCATGGGATTGTCTTCCTTATGATCGCGTTTCTCCCCATGCGGATCTGGTGGCGCAACGCATTGCAGCTCTTGGAAGAATTCTGGAATGGCAATCCGATGCATTGTATAAACCCCGCC
>CAYZAR010000117.1:0-5329 GCA_964476455.1 uncultured Micavibrio sp. | reverse complement strand
GTGCAGGGTGTGGCCACTACGGTTGCAAGCATTCCTGTAAAAAATGTTCCAACGTAGCCATGTTTCTCGGTTAGTTTATGGCCCAGATTGCTGAAAAAATATCCTTTGAACTCAAAGAATCCTGATAAGTTAAGTCCCATCAAAAAGAGAAGGTAGGCGAGCAACAGTACAACAATGGGGCTTTGCAGTTGGAACCCCCAGCCGATTTTCTCTCCAGCAGTTTGCAGAGCAATCAAAACCGCAGCAATGCCCGCAAAGCAAGTCATGATTCCAGCAGTATAAAATCCGGCGTGGAGTACAGCGTGTTTTTGTTCCTTGGCAGACATACGAATAAGGCTAAGAGCCTTCATGGATAAAATAGGAAATACGCACGGCATGAGATTGAGAATCAGCCCCCCAAGCAAGGCGAAGAAAAGAGCTTTTCCCAAAGAAGTCCCTGTGACTTCCTGATGTTCCCCAGTTGAAGTTTCTTGGGATAAAGTAATGGGAAGGTCCACCCTGTACGAAAGGAAGGGGGCAGACTGATCCTCTGCATTTTCTACTGTAAGAACGCCTTGAAGTATGGAAAGATCACTCAAAGAGCGGGTATCCCGTTGCAGAGAAAGGATCAATTTGTCTTCGGTCAGGCTAACTTGTTGAGGGGCCGCGTTTTGAACAATTCCCCACTCTTCGGGGAAGAAGGTTATTTTTTTTGCCCGTGCGAGAATGGATTTTTCTTCGGAATCAGGATGAAAAGTCAGAGTGAGTGTCTGGTCTTGCTCTTCAATGAGGCCTTGCCAGTTTGTGGGAGTGGGGAGTTTTGATCTGGCAGAGGTGAAAAGGTCTGGGGCCGTCTGGACAGAGGGCGTTTCTGTTGTGGAAACAGGGAGAGTTAAGCTGAGATCCACTGATTCGGGAACACAAATATCCTTACACGCTAGCCATTCGACATGGGTAGTCAGGGTTACTTTGTCATCTTGGATGGTTTCGGGGACAAGAATTGATGTCAAAAGAGTGACTTCCCCTTCGTAGCCAAAATTAACAAGGGGGCCGAGCGGAATCTGGTGTGGAGCAGGCCAGAGAATCTCGCCAGAGCTAAAATCTTTGGGCAAAGTCCATGTCATACTGGTAGGCTCTCCGGAATCCCCGGGATTTTTCCAGTAAATGTGCCAACCGTCAGTTATTTTCTGGTGCAAAGCAACGTGGAGAGTTTCTCCTGGGGTGATGGTATTAAATTCAGTGAACAACTGTGCTTTAACAAAAGGGCCAAGAGCAGGGACACCTGCGGCATGGGAGGATTGGAACCCATTCCACAAGGCGGCAAAAGTAAAAAGAAGGAAAAGAAAGATACGATTTTTTTTCATAGCCAAAAAAAAGGTGAGGAAGCCATCGACTAACCATAGCGCAAAAACATGATAAAACAAACCTCGTTCTGAAACGCGAGAGGTAAAAGGGCTGGAGAACCCCTGAATTAAACGCTATCTGTTTGTTTTTCTACTTTTTGAATACAAATATTTTGGCGAGGGTAAAATTAACTAGAAGAGAAAAAAGTGCTGCGATGGCAAGGGTAATCGTGGGGAAGGCCTTGGCTTCCTCAAAAAAATGGGTGGCTAAGAGAAAAACTAGCCAGTTTGTTACAAAACCAATCAAGTTAGTCGCAAAGTATTTCTGCAGCGATCTGAAACGAAGATCAACGCCACGAAAGGTCAGAAGACTATTGAGTAGCCATGTGGAGATAACGGCAACACAAAAAGAAGGAATTCTTGCCAAGACTTCTGGAACTAAGAACAGGTGAGAAATAAGATTCATAAGGCCTGCATCAACTACAAAGCCTGCAACCCCAACCCCTGCAAAACTCAATAACTCACGCGTATTGTTCACAAAGAAAACCGAGATTTGTTGAGGGGAGCGGAAAGAGTAAGATACGCTAATCTTTTCTGTTCAAGCCGTAGTCTTGCGATACTGTCTAGGAATAACCCACAAACCAGCAAAATCATGGAAGAGAGCATCAAACCAAGGCTAAGGATCGCTGTCGGCAGTCGCGGTACCAAGCCAGTCCTTAAGTATTCTCCCATGACCGGAACAAAAAAAGCGAGAGACAAGAAAGCAAAGAGACCTGCGAGTAAACTAAAAAAGAGAAGAGGTTTGATCTCTTTCATCATAAGAGCAATAAACCGTAGAATCCGGAATCCGTCTTTATAGGTTGAAAGTTTGCTTTGTGAACCTTCAATTCTCTTGAAGTATGGCGAGGAGATCTCAGCCATCGGTAAAGACATTTGAAGAGCGTGGATTGTCATTTCTGTCTCTATTTCGAAGTTACGGCTAGCGGTAGGAAAGGTTTTTACAAACCGTTTTGAAAAAGCCCGATATCCGGAAAGCATATCTGTAACTCCCCGCCCAAAAATCAGAACAACCAGTCCTGTTAGTAACCGATTTCCAAGAACATGGCCTCTTCGATAGGCTTCATCAGAATTAACTGGAACACGCGACCCGACAACCATGTCAAGGTTTCCGTCAACCAAAGCCTCGATCATCTTGGGTGCAACGGAGGGATCATATGTTCCATCTCCATCCGCCATCAAATAGACATCAGCTTCAACATCTGCAAACATACGGCGAATGACATTGCCTTTGCCGGCTTGTTGTTCTTTTCCAACAATCGCGCCCGCGGCGCGTGCGACCTCAGCTGTGTTGTCCGTTGATGCGTTGTCATATACATAGATGCGTGCGCTGGGAAGCACCAAGCGAAAATCTTCCACTACTTTCGCAATGGCAGATTCCTCATTGTGGCAAGGGAGAATGACCGCAATATCCATGAGGAAAATCCTAGATAACTAGCCTCTTATTGTCCAGAGAGAAAAGGGGAACAACCCCCTATTCTGAATCTTGCATGGCCATAATCTCACGGTCTGCATAGCGTAGCCGCAAAGCCAAAGCTTTGGCAATTTGCTCCAAGAGGGTACAGGCAAGTCGTCTATGCTCTTCACGAAGCTTGACGAACTGTTCTCGCCGCAAAACAAAAAGTTCAGTATCTTCGACGGCGGTTGCATCATTGAAGCGAGTTGTTTGGGACAAAAAGGCCATCCCGCCAAAAAAGTCCCCGCGCCCATACGTTAGAGAATGAAGTCCAACATCTTCACCTGTCAACGGAAGAGTAATACGGATAGCACCTTTGCGGATGAGATACAGCTCATTACCCGGATCACCAAAGGAGTAAACTTTTTCATTTTTAGGAAGGGAACGTCTTTCAAGGCAGGCATCAAGATCACTTAGGGTCTCTTCTTTGTGGTCCCTGAACAGTTCGATATCTTGTACTTCTAGAGGTGGAAGGCTGGCCTCACTCGTGGAATTTTGCCCAAGAATTTGATCTTCAATCCATTCGACAGCATCATCTAGATCACGGAAAACCTTGGTATAGTCGCTGGCGATGGTTAGCTCCATTTGCTCAAACAACTCGGCGATGTTGCGGCCATTTGGAAGAGGGTGAACCACGTTACTAAAGATCAGATAGGCTCCCCGTTCGGCCAAAGAATCGCGAATTTGGCGGAGGAGGTGAACGGCTGTCACATCGACGGATTGAACTCTGCGCATATCAAGGATGACGTAAGTCCTTTTTTCAAGTTCGGGTTCAACCGCCATATAGAGCTGGTCTTTGGTGCCAAAAAAAAGACTCCCTTGTAATTCGATAATGATAGACTTGTGACCTTGTTTCTCAAGAATTTCCATTTCGTGATTTAAGCGAACCCATTTTGAAAAGCGGCCACTACAACTCATTTTTCGGCGAATAATAGTGCTGCTAAGTTGTTCGCGAATGAAGAGAGCCATTGCGAGAGCAATCCCAACACCGGAGGCGGCAATCAGGCTGTGTCCCACAGCCACCGCTACCACAACCAGAATAACAACAAAGTCAAGAACGGTCCACGGGGACCCAAGAAGATGAACGCTGTGACGGTCAATCATTCTCGCCCCAACAACCATCAAGATTCCAGCAAGAGCACTGACAGGAATCCAAGCAATAAAGGCACCTAAGGCCAAAAAGGCGACAAGAGATAATACGCCCTCAATAACTCCTGAAATGCGAGTTTGTCCACCGCTGGCCAAGTTGACCATTGTGGCCCCCATTTGTCCCGCTCCTGGCATTCCTCCAACGCAAGCCGAAGCCATATTCCCAAAGCCTTGGGCCACAAGTTCACGGTTAGGGTCGTGGCGGCTGCGCGTGAGGGCATCCAAGACAACTGCAGTTTTAAGGGTATCAATCGAAAGCAAAATGGCCAAAGTAAAAGCAACTCCGAACAAGCTTCCAATTTGGCTGAGCTTCAACTCCCCTATTTCCTGCCAGCGTCCAGTAATAGCCTCCAGCATACTTGAGGCAGTTCCCCCCAATGGGCCAATGACCATTTTGTTTTCAGAGAGAATGAGCAGCGAAGGGTCGGCTGCAGCTAGGCCAAAGTAAGTAATAATCCCTGCCAATAAGCCGATGATAGCAGCCGGAACAATGCGAGTAACCAAAGGTGCCCCAACCATGACGCCTGCCGTTACAAGACCTATAACAACACTTTGCCATTGCCATAATTCTGGAGAAAGGAGAGCTTTCCACCAAGAACCGGATGTTCCAAGAAACTTTGGAATCTGACTGCTGATGATAATCAAACCAACACCAGTTAAATAACCACTTACCACCGGGAAAGGGATGTATTTAATTAAGCTGCCAATTCTCATGAATCCAAGGGAAACTTGTACGATACCAGATAAAAGGCCAAGGGCTGTTAACATCAAAACAATCGTTGTCGGTGCAATACCTTGCTGCACAAGCTCAATAGCAAAGGCGGATAAAACAGCTGCAGCGGGGGCGCAAGGAGCTGTAATGAGGCGGTTGGTTCCCCCTAACGCTGGGGCAATTAAACCAAGGGCTGTTGCTCCGAGAATACCTGCCAAAGCTCCAAGTCCTGCGTAGCTAGGGCCGATTGAAGCATAAATTGTGACCCCAAAGGCGATGGCCGAAGGAAGGGCCACCAGCATAGCGGCAAGACCTCCCCAAAAGTCTCCAACAAGCTTATCGTTTTTTAATTTGATTGTCATATCCATGATTGTGGTCCGCCTTCAGCCCGTCTTAGACTCGTTATTTGAAATTTTTTATACAACACCCAATAGGCCCGTTAGTTTTTCCAGATTGGTGGGAAAGGTTGTGAGCTCTTAGCTCTTGCGCCAACTTTAACGGGCGGTGATATTAATCACGATGGTTTTTCTTTGTCCACACTAAAATTGTCCGGTAATAAAATTACCAAATTCATGTGAGTAATTGTTTAGTCCCATGTTCTTCAGGAGTATGCTATAGAAAACTCATGGAGGC
>CAYZAR010000116.1:0-5377 GCA_964476455.1 uncultured Micavibrio sp. | reverse complement strand
GCTGGAGTACGTCTTGCGGAAAAAGGGAGAAATAGAGTAAGAGGCAAAGCCAGACGAAAGAAAAACGACTGGACAGTAAGGAGGGGTTTTAACGATTTTCTTCTCTTTGTTAAGAGTTATGCATAAAAAATAAACGGCAGACCGGAGTCTGCCGTTTCATTTTGTGAATCTTGCATCTTGTTAACGGAAAGACACCGATTTCTAATTAGCTATGGTTGCAATCTATACGCGCATTTAATAGGTTGTGTCAATACCCCAAAAAAGGAGAGATATTATGAAGTACCGCCTCGCGCTTGACATGGGCTCAACCTCGTTAGGTTGGTCTCTTCTCGGGCTGGATCAGAACAACGTTCCCATTTCACTTATCAACATGGGTGTCCGAATTTTCTCGGATGGGCGAGACGATAAGTCAAAAGAACCTCTGGCGGTTGCTCGCCGTGGGGCACGGTCCCTCCGTCGCAACTATGACCGCAGAGATCGCCGTCAACGACGGTTGCTGTCATGTCTGATCCAATACGGGCTCATGCCCCAGAACGAATCCAGCCGGAAAGAACTGGAAGCACTTGACCCCTACGAGATTCGGGCAAAAGCTTTAGATCAGGAAGTCCCTCTTCACGAATTGGGCCGTGCTATCTTTCACATTAACCAGCGGCGCGGTTTCAAGAGCAATCGAAAAACCGACAAGCGAGAAAACGATTCCAGTAACATGAAAAATGCTATCAAAGATCTTGATGGAAAGTTACTTTTTACCAATAGCCGGACACTCGGCGAATACCTTTGGAAGCAACATCTGGAATCCTTACCTGTTCGTGTTCGCAGCCGGATGGTTAAAGATAAAGCCGAATATAATTTCTATCCAAGCCGAGAAATGTACGCCAATGAACTTGATAAAATTCTTGCGCACCAGAAAAAATACCATCCTGAACTTACGGATGAAGTTTGTGCAGAGATCAAAGATATTCTGTTTTACCAACGCCCTCTAAAACCTGTTACGGTTGGAAATTGCCGTTTTGAAAGCGGTGAAAAAAGGGCAAGGCTTGCATATCCTATTGTCCAGAAATTTCGCATCTTGCAGGAGGTCAACAACCTGCAACTTGAGAGACTGGCAGAAGGAGATCCAGAAATCATTCCTGAAGATCGAGAAAAAATAGCGTACGCGCTTTTACACGCAAAATGGAAAAAAACTAAGAAATCCCTGATGACCTTTGGACAAATTTCTAAAGTCATTGGTCTTGGCAGCGGATACAAATATAACCTTGAGTCAGACCGCCGAGAAGGCCTGCACGGTGATGATACAAGTGCCTTCCTTTCCCAAGAGGCTTGTTTTGGAAGTAGCTGGGAAGAGTTTACATTAGAACAGCAAGAAAAGTTAATTGACCTTCTCTTCGAAACTCAAGATCCAGATGAACTGGTTGAAATTCTGTCCACAAATTGGGGTGTCACACCTGAACAAGCAGAAGACATTGCAAACGCACCTCTCGCTGACGGGTACGGATCACTTAGCAAAAAGGCCATTGAAAAAATGATGCCTTTTCTTGAGCAAGGTCAAATATATAGCACAGCAGCTAAGTCTGCTGGCTATCACCACTCTGATTTTCGTAAAGGAGAAGTTTTTGAACGCCTTCCTTACTACGGGGAAGTCTTGGAAAATAATGTAATAGGAGGAAGTCGTTCTCCCGAAGATAAAAATCTTCCTGAAAAATACTTTGGAAAAATCAATAACCCATCGGTTCATATTGCTCTCAATCAGGTTCGAAAACTTGTGAACGCCTTAATTGACATCTACGGCCCGCCGGAAGAAGTTGTTATTGAGTTAGCACGAAACTTAAAAGAACCGCCGGAGGATATTTCTAAGGAGCAAGCCAAAAACCAGAAAGAAAATAAACGGATTAACGAAGAGCTTGCAAAGCTTGGACAAAGGCAAAACTACCGCAACCGGATGCTCTACAAACTCTGGGAAGATCTAGCGGAAGACCCAACCAAACGCTGTTGTCCCTTTTCTGGAGTTCAAATTTCCGAAACGGATATCTTTTCTGGGCAATTTGAGGAAGAGCATCTTTTGCCGTTCTCACGCAGCTATAACGATGGAAGAGCCAATAAAGTTCTTTCTTCCCGTGAATGGAATAGGCGCAAAAGAAACCTCTCCCCCTTTGAGGCTTTTTCTCATACCCCCGAATGGCCGGAAATTTTGGCTCGGGTTCAAAACCTGCCCAAAAACAAAAGGTGGCGTTTTCAGGAAGACGCTTGGGAAATCGCAAAAGGCGAGGGTGAGGATGTCATTGCCCGTATGCTGAACGATACGCGCTATATGTCAAAAATTACAAAAGCCTACCTGTCTACTGTATTTGACAACGAAAAAGGAAAAAGTAAGGTTTGGGCAATTCCGGGTCAAATGACAGCTTTGCTCCGCGAAAAGTGGGGGCTTAACGATCTTCTCGGAGAAGAAGACGGGCAAAAAGATCGAACAGATCACCGCCACCATGCGATTGATGCTTTTGTTATCGGTTGTTCGGATCGCGGTATGTTCAAACGTCTTTCAGATGCCGCAAAAAAACTGGAAGAAGACGAAAAGCTCTTTGAAAAACGTCACAAACTCGTTTCTGGGATGCCGGGACCGTTTGAAGGATTTCTTCACCAACTTCAAAAGAAAGTTGAGCAGATCGTTATTTCTTACAAACCTGATCACGGCGGGGCGTCAAAAGCGATCACTGCAAAAACACCCTATACGGTTGGCCCTCTCCACAAGGAAACAGCCTATGGGCTTATTCGAAAAGGCGAGAAAAAAGGAACGGTTATCGTGGCCACCCGTACTCCGCTCGAATCTCTGAAAAAAATGAAAAATATTGAAGAGATCGCAAACACGGATATCCGCGCCAGTCTAAAAAACCGACTGAGTGGAATAAAGGAAGATAGCCCAGAATGGAAAGCCGTACTTTCTAAATACGCCGCTGAAAACAGGACGCAACGAGTGCGAATTCACATTGAAAAAACGGAAGATGTACTCGTTGGAGTCAAGCAACCCAAAGATAGAGGGCCAGAAGCGACGCGGGGAAAAGACTATAAATACTACGCTCTTGGGGGAAATTACTGTGCCGAAATTTACTGCCCAAACAAAGGCAAAAAAGCTGGCCAATGGGACTGTGAGATTATTTCGAACTATCACGCCCACCAAAAGGGTCATATTCCGCAGTGGCGCAAAGATAACCCCACCGCAAAACTTATCATGCGTCTACAAATAGATGACATGGTTGCGTATGAAGAAGATGGGAAAGAGATTATTGCCAGAGTTAAGAAGATGACGGGAGGGGTGGTGTATTTGCGTCCTCACACCATTGCTAAGGAAACGGCCGATAGTTTGAGTTGGGCAGCTTCTGCAAAGCAGATGCAGCTAAAGAATGCCCGTAAAATATCGGTTGACATTACTGGACGCATTCGAGACCCCAAAAAAGCACAAAAACGGGAGGGAAATGCCGTATAGTCATGCCAGATCGCATTGTCGAAATCGCAACAGACGGGCGACATTTAGCCGTGGACCGTGGGTTTATGACTGTTTCTGAAAAGGGACAGGAGATCGCACGCATACCACTGGATGACATCTCCGCACTGATAGGCACCGCACACGGGCTTACTTATTCCAACAATTTGTTGGTTGAACTTGCGCGGCGGAATGTTGTGTTTGTTTTCTGCGCTGCGAACCATACGCCCATTGGTTTTTTATGGGCCGTAGATGGGTTTCACCAACAAGCGGCAAGGATAGACGCGCAACTGGAGTCAACCCTTCCCAAAAGCAAACAAATCTGGAAACAAATCGTACAGGCGAAGATAGAACAACAAGCCGCCGTTCTGGAGGCCATTGGACAAAACCCCACTTCTGTTTCGGCTCTTGCCCGCAAAGTGCGCTCAGGCGATCCTGAAAATGTCGAAGCACAAGCAGCCCGACGGTATTGGAGCTTACTTTTGGGCAACGATTTCCGCCGAGATCGTGATGCGGGCGGCATAAATGGAATGCTCAATTACGGGTATATGATTATACGTTCTGCTACTGCGAGGTCGATCATGGCCGCAGGGCTTCACCCATCTCTCCCTATTCATCACAAAAACGCCAACAACCCTATGCGGCTAGTGGACGATGTTATGGAGCCTTTTCGCCCCTATGTGGATTTTGCTGTCTGGAATCTCTCCCAAAAAGGGCATGAGAGTGTAACGCCAGAGGTCAAGAAAATTCTTGCAAGCCTGCTGGACATGGAAATTTTTACAGAGGCCGGAACAACCGCGCTTAGAACAGGAATCCAAAATACAGCGGTCTCTTTGGCTCAAGTTTACGAGGGGGAGAGGGATTCCTTGGACCTTCCCCTTATCTCTCCCCCCCTTTGGCAACCCCATTTGGAGGACCAAGAAAATGCTAAAACCATACAGCGGACACCGACTCATGTGGATGATGGTCATGTTTGACTTGCCTGTCTCCACTCCGGTTGAGAGGAAACGGGCAACACATTTTCGAAACTTTCTTCTTGATGAAGGTTTTGAAATGTCACAATTTTCTGTTTATTTTCGCTTTTGCGGAGACAGAACAAAAACAGAACCATACGTTAAAAAAATCAGAAAGAACTCTCCGGCAGGAGGGAAAATAGGGATTCTGTTTTTTACAGACAAACAATTCTCAGATATTATCAACATACAGAGTCGAGTGACTCAGCCACCTGCAAAAAATCCGAGTCAATATGTCCTGTTTTAGCGAAAATTTTGCCATTTTATTCGGTATCAAAACAAGAAATAACCCCCTGAAATCAGGGGGTTATGACTGTATCTATTGTAGCTAATTAAAAATCGGTGTCAAACCGCAACCAAAGTTTGATGCGGCAATCATGCCGGTGCATTGTAGCTAATTAAAAATCGGTGTCAAACCGCAACGGATTCAGTTTCTAGTTGTCTTGCTTGCGCATTGTAGCTAATTAAAAATCGGTGTCAAACCGCAACTGATCTTGATCTTGATGGTCTTAAAGAGGAATTGTAGCTAATTAAAAATCGGTGTCAAACCGCAACATTTTTGGGCTCTATTTGGGCTCTATTCGATTGTAGCTAATTAAAAATCGGTGTCAAACCGCAACAGGTTTTACAGACTGGCGTTGATTCGGCTGATTGTAGCTAATTAAAAATCGGTGTCAAACCGCAACAACGTCTCAAAAATAATCGGGCGAGAAAACATTGTAGCTAATTAAAAATCGGTGTCAAACCGCAACCAATGTCCCGCGCACTGGCCATTTGGTGCAATTGTAGCTAATTAAAAATCGGTGTCAAACCGCAACTCTTATTAGTCAAGACTTTTTTTAGACATATTGTAGCTAATTAAAAATCGGTGTCAAACCGCAACGGGAAC
>CAYZAR010000115.1:0-5421 GCA_964476455.1 uncultured Micavibrio sp. | reverse complement strand
CATCCATACCCTGATAGCTTTCCATCAAATGGTTATGGTTGCGAAAAAGTCTTCCATTATAACGAAAAGCCTTCTGACCAAAAACATGATAGTACTGCGGGTATGTCTTGAGAATATACCTTCCCAGAGTTGCCATGTCTCGCGCTGTCGATTGCTGACGGGGGTCATGCAAACCTGAAGCGTTGACAAACCGTGTCTTGTTCATGCCAATCTCGCGAGCTTTTGCAGTCATCATTCTCGCAAACTGGGCTTCGCTACCGCCAATTTTTTCGGCAAGGGCTACAGAAATGTCGTTGGCCGATTTAGTAACAAGGCTGTAAACAGCATCTTGCACAGACATACTTTGCCCGGGCTTTAACCCGACTTTGCTGGGACTCATCGAAGCTGCATAACGAGAAACAGTTACAGAAGAGCGGGAAGATAGCTCTTTCTTACTAAGAGCTTCAAACACCAAAAGCAGCGTCATAATTTTAGTCAAAGAGGCTGGATGAAGAACTTTATCAGCTTCATCTTGATGAATAACTTCCCCACTATCCGCATCAATAACAATTGCAGCATAAATGTTGCGGCTAGGTTTTTTACCTTTGCCTCTTGCCTCAGCTAATGAGGGCCAACAAGCCACCAAAGCCACACATAGCAACACCAAAAGGTTGACGGAACGGCTCCGCGTTATCACTTTTACCACTCCCTTGAAACGCCCAGTAGTCACAAAGTGCTATACTATAACATTTCTTATTACTAGTCTCGTTGCTAGAAAAACCGGACTTAGAATTCACTTAACGAACCCTTTGGATTTGCGAATCTACCCACGCCCAAACTTTAGCCAATAAAGGAAAGAGTGTCTATAAAAGCTGAAAATAATGCACCGCACAAATCTCTATTGATTTTTTGTATGGCTTGGGTTATCACTCAAATGGTGCATTGCGAAATTGTGGGTGGAGTTAAAATATTTCTCCTTTATTCTTTGCGGCACTGCAAAATTGCGTATATTTTAAGTTCAGGATAACAAAACAACAACTTATAGTGTTTCAAAGATTGAGGTCTTAAACCATGCCAAGCAAACCAACAAAAAAACCTGCTCCGAAAGCAAAAGCCTCTCCTGTAAAAAAGGAATCTCCTATGTCGGTCGTTCCATTCAGTCCGATAGCGGCTTCTATGTGTAATCCTTCTCGTTCCAACAATTTTGAATCTGTGGAGAAAATAATGGGTAGTGCGAAATCACAATACGAAAAAATATCTGGCGATGCCGGAACGGTCAGTCGTCAAGGCGTTGAAGCATGGACAAAAAGCGCGTCCTGCTTTGCTAAAGGAGCCGAAAGCATCATGAAAACTATGATGTCCATGGCGCAAGAGAACACCGAACGCAGTTCATCTGCTTGGAAGTCCTTGATGGCTGCCAAAACGGTCAGCGAAATGTCAGAAGCTCAAAGCAAATTAGCTCAACAGGGTTTCGAAGACGCTATGGCCGCAGCTACCAAAATTTCGGAAATGACCATCAAACTCTGCACCGAAGCTCTGGAGCCGATTAACGATCAAGTTACAAGAACTGTTAAAAAAGCCTCTGAAGGATTTTCTGCCTAATCAGAATATTGCAATTCCCTTGGTAAAGGGCATGACAGACAAAGAAACCTCCGGATGCCAAGCTTCTGGAGGTTTTTTCTTGATCCACGCCTCTTGATTGCCTAATTAATAGATAGGCTCGAAATGATCTTGGCCTCAGGTTTCAAAGCAATGATAGTCGCGTATACTCGTTCGTTCGCAGAAATTTCTTTTAACCCCTTGCTGGACCAAGTAGGGGAAGATCCCCTTGCCGGAGAAAATCCCGATAGGGAGGAACGTCTGCAACCAGGGGTTCTGCTTAAACCTAAGCCCAAAACACAAAAACCCTCCCTCTATAAAGTTCTTTTACTGAACGACGACTATACCCCGATGGAGTTTGTTGTTCACATTTTAGAAAGGTTTTTCAGTAAAACTAGGGAAGAGGCGACGGATATTATGCTGCACGTCCATCGTCGCGGTGTCGGGTTGTGCGGAATCTTTACCTACGAGATTGCCGAAATGAAGGTCAATCAGGTTATGGATTTTGCACGTTCGAACGAACAGCCTTTGCAGTGTACCATGGAAAAAGAGTAGAAACCGGTGCTTTCGCGCAATCTCGAACTAACCCTTCACAAAGCACTGGCCTCGGCCAACAGCCGCCAGCATGAGTATGCAACGTTGGAGCACTTGTTGTGGGCCTTACTCGAGGATCAAGATGCGATGGCGGTTTTACGCTCTTGCGGCGTTTCGCTTGGAACTTTGCGCGAACAAATCAGTTTATACCTAGACAACGAACTCTCCTACCTTATTAACCCCCACATTGCGGAAGCCAAGCCTACGACAGCTTTTCAGCGTGTTTTGCAACGCGCTGCCATTCACGTTCAATCTTCAGGGCGGGAAGAAGTTACCGGAGCCAATGTTCTGGTGGCCCTTTTTTCTGAACGAGAAAGTCATGCAGTTTTCTTCCTGCAATCGCAGGATATGACCCGCTTTGATGCAGTCAATTATATTTCTCATGGAATTGCCAAAGTTCCCGGGGTTATGGGAACGGAGAACTCTCCCAAAGTCCCACGCGGGAGCGAAGAACTCCCTGACGACAAGCCAGTTCGCGTAGGGAAAGAAGCACTAGATGCCTATTGTATCAACTTGAATGACAAAGCCAATAAAGGAAAAATTGATCCCCTGATTGGCCGTGAAAAAGAAGTAGATCGAACCATCCAGATTCTGTGTCGGCGGAGCAAAAACAATCCACTCTATGTCGGAGACCCGGGTGTTGGGAAGACAGCGATTGCCGAAGGCCTTGCTCGGAAAATTGAAGATGGAGATGTGCCGGAAGTATTACTGGGCTGCACCATTTTCTCTCTTGATATGGGGGCTCTTCTAGCCGGAACGCGGTATCGTGGCGATTTTGAAGAACGACTCAAAGCTGTTCTTTCTGAATTGCAATCCATGAACAATGTGGTTTTGTTTATTGATGAAATTCATACTATTATCGGAGCAGGAGCAACCAGCGGCGGTGCAATGGATGCTTCTAATTTGCTCAAACCCGCCTTGGCCAGCGGTGGTCTGCGCTGTGTGGGATCTACCACCTATAAGGAATACCGCGCTCACTTTGAAAAAGACCGTGCGTTAGCTCGCCGTTTCCAAAAAATAGACGTAGCTGAACCCACCGTTGAGGACAGTATTAAGATCATTAAGGGCCTCAAGCCCTACTATGAGCAACACCACAATGTGAAGTACACAGCCGAAGCTATTAAAGCAGCGGTAGAATTGTCAGCCCGTTATATCGGAGATCGAAAACTTCCTGACAAGGCAATTGATATTATTGATGAGGTCGGCGCGGCCCAGATGTTGCTGCCTGCCGCAAAGCGCAAAAAAACAATTGGGGTCAAAGATATTGAGGCCGTTGTTGCAACCATTGCTCGTATTCCGGCTAAGTCGGTATCCAAAGATGATCGGGCTGTTCTCGCAAATCTGGACCGCGATTTGAAAACAATGGTCTTCGATCAAGACGAAGCCATTGCCGTCTTGTCTGATTCCATTAAAATGGCGCGAGCAGGTTTGCGTGACCCTGAAAAGCCTATTGGATGTTATCTTTTCTCTGGCCCAACAGGCGTTGGCAAAACCGAGGTGGCCAAGCAACTTGCCAAAACTTTGGGAGTTGATCTCGTTCGCTTTGATATGTCGGAATACATGGAAAGGCACGCTGTATCGCGCCTTATCGGGGCTCCCCCGGGTTATGTCGGTTATGAACAAGGGGGGCTCTTGACTGATAAGATTGACCAACAGCCGCACTGCGTTCTTCTTTTGGATGAAATCGAAAAAGCTCACCCCGACCTTTTTAATCTTCTTTTGCAGGTGATGGACTACGGCAAACTCACCGACAATAATGGAAAAGCTGTTGATTTCCGCAGCGTCATTCTCATCATGACCACCAATGCAGGAGCGGCCCAAATGGCTAAGGCTCCCTTGGGCTTTGAAGCAAATCATCGCGCCGATGGGGACGAAGAAGAAATCAAACGGCTTTTCACCCCTGAATTCCGCAACCGTCTTGATGCAATTGTTCCCTTTGCGGCTCTCAAACCTCAAACCGTTCTGCGCGTTGTCGATAAATTCATTATGCAGCTTGAGGCTCAACTGGCCGAGAAGAATGTGGTTATCAGCCTTTCAGACAAAGCGCGGGAATACCTCGCTAAAATCGGTTACGATTCAGTTATGGGAGCCAGACCACTTGCTCGCGCTATTCAAGAAAAAGTCAAAAAGCCGTTGGCCGAAGAGCTATTATTCGGGCGTTTGGTAAATGGTGGATCCGTTGTCATTGATTGTGACCATGACTCTCTGAACTTCGTTTTTGTTCCTGACAAACCAAAGTCAAATAAAGCAGAAAACGAAACTGAGCCTGAGAGGGTTTAAGGTTAGTTAACCAATTTTAGCTAACGTTCCTTGGTGTAGACCCAACAAAAGAGGAAAAGAATAATGTATGAATCTGGCAGCGTCGCCTTGACATCTCGCAAAGCAGCTCTTGATGCCCGTATGTTCGTTCGTTCCAACATCGGTTGGGTGTGGGAAGCGATGAAGCCTATACTTCCTTACATCATCGTTTTTAGTCTTGCTAGTTTTGCTCTTGAGAGTTACTTCCCGGTGGATAAACAGCAAATACAAAATTATAGTAAACTCTATTTGGCGATTGGGGTGGCAGGACCTATTTCCGTTTCCCTTATCTTGTCTTACTTCTGGGCCTGTTTTGCCATGTCTTGGCACCGCATTGTCCTTTTGGGAGCGCGAAGAGAGAATCTGGTTTCCCCATTATCTCTTCCCCCTAAAAGTCGCGGGTTCTTTTTGGCTTTTTATTTGATTGCTCTTCTTCCCTTTCTTCTGGGGATGGCAGGAGGGATTGTCTTGGGTGTTTTTTCTTATTTCAATATGATAGCTCTGTCCTTGATAGGAGGATTGATTTGCTTTGGCTTGATCGCTCTCGGGGTGTACAGAGCTCTTCAGTTTTCCTTTCTTTTGCCTGCCCGCTCTGTTGGGGTTAATCTCACTCGTGCTGGGGCAAAAAAAGTCTCCAAAGGCCTTCTCTGGACTTTCATAGTCGCAAGCATTCGTGCCACGTGGCGTCAAGGCCTCCTGTTGGTCCTTGTTCTTATTTTGACGATTCTCGTTACCGCTCTAGTGCAGTTTATTCTAAAAACTTCTGAGGAGCAGTTGGGATTGATCGCTGGTGCTCTCCTGTTGGTCCCTGGCCTTTATTTTCAGGCAATTCTTGTTGCCCTTAACGTGACTCTCCTGTCCTTCCTATACCAATGGTCGGTTCAAAACAGGTTCAGGGCAAAAAAGCACGTTTCCTCTGATGCAGAAAATAGTCCGGCATAACGACTTGTG
>CAYZAR010000114.1:0-5473 GCA_964476455.1 uncultured Micavibrio sp. | reverse complement strand
TTTTCATTCCACACCTCTCATGCAAGATAATATTAGAGCTGGTTTACACCCTAATTCGCTTTATGTCAATGACAAATATAGAATAAATCAAGAATTACTTCATATATTCCCGTATTTTATCCCACCGAGGGGTCGGGGATGATTTCGTCCGGTGTAAAAGAAAAATCCTTGTTGCAAAATTCACATGTCATGGTGATCTGGCCGTCTTGAACGATTTCGTCCCGATCCTCTTCAGGCAGGAGCTTAAGAATGTTTTTGAGCTTTTCGGGTGTACAGCGGCATCCTTTGCACAATTTCTGAGGCGCGTAAACCCGCACGCCTTCTTCGTGGAACAACCGATACAGAAGCGTTTCATCGCGCAGCTTTTCATCCAGAAGCTCAACCGCTGTACAAGTTTGCAGCAAAATCTGAACCCTGTTCCAATTCTCCGCTATGGGCTTGGCATCTTGAGGAATGTTAGAATGATCCGGCATATGTTGAAGCATGACTGCCCCCGCACGCCATTTCCCTTCGTCGCTGCGGGAAGCTGCCATTTTAATCGCCGTTCCAACTTGTTCTGACTGCGAAAAATAATGATGGATAGAGCCTTCCAGACTTTCGGGGCCTAGCTGGACAATACCCTGATACCTTTCGGAGTATTCTCCTTGATCTACCGTGAAGGCCAGATACCCCGTCCCCATCAAATCACGAAGACTTGGGGTTTCGGTTGTAATTTTTTCCAGCTTTTCTGAATCAAATCCAGCAGTCACGCGAACCTCTCCAGAAGATGTTACATCGGCCACCAACCGATTAACGGCCCCGTCCCCTTGCGCTTGAAGAATAAAAACGCCGTCATATTTCAGCATAGAAGCCAGCAAAACAGCTAATGTCACGGTTTCAACTGCCAGTTTTTCAACCAAAGGAGGGTAGTCGTGCGGCCCCAAGAGATCCCCAAGGGTCCTCCCCAACCGCACAATTCGCCCACGCAAATTAGGGCCTTCAAGGTGAAAAGTTAAAACGTGGCTGTCATCCGGTAGGGGGAAGTGGACAACCTCCCCACCGTAAGCTTCTGCGTCAGAAAAAGGTGTTGAATCGTCACTCATTCTTGAACCCTAAAAAAAACCATCAAACACATCTTTCCATTCAGCTTGGACTTGGAGCCAAAGTTTAGTAAATTACCCCTATGAGAAATACTGTCGATCCAGAAAAATCAAGCCCCCGCTCACGGTCCCCCGTGAAAAAAATCACAGAGGCCTACCTCGAAAACTCGGGAAAATTCTATCTGGAACGCTTCCCAGCTTCAACTGCTCAGTTTCGCAGGGTGATGACTAGAAAAATCGACAGGTCCTGCCGCGCCCATGCGGACCAAGACCGCGAGGCGTGCCTGAATCTGCTGGAAACAGTGATCTCGCGCTTTCAAACAATTGGTTTTCTTGATGATCCGGCCTATGCCAGCGGATTGAAGTATTCTCTCACTCAGCGCGGGTATTCTTCCTCACGAATTGCCCAAACCCTTCGCCAAAAAGGAGTTTCGCCGGACTGGCTTCAAGAGGCTTCGGTTTGCGAACCTCTTAACCCCAACCATGACTGGCTGGCCGCGCTCAGGTGGATTAAGAAAAAACGCTTAGGAGCCTATTCAACTGGGGATGAGGGAAAGAAACGCTCTCTCGCCTCTTTGGCAAGAGCTGGATTTGAGTTTGATATAGCACAAAAAGCCCTCTCTCTCACGATTGAGGAAACCGAAGACTATTTGCTCTCCAATATTAGGACTGAACTCGATCTTTAGGGAAGACCAAGGTCACCGTTGTGCCGAGACCTTTTTGAGAAAAGATCTCAACCTGCCCCCCATGCAACGTCATGAGCGATCTGACAAGACTCAGGCCAAGGCCAATTCCCGACGTTGATTTATTAAGCCGTCCGTCAACGCCGCCAAAAGGAGACATAACTCTTTGGATTTCGTCTTCGCCCAGACCAACGCCCGTATCACTCACCGATATTCTCAAATTCCCCGTAGCATCTATTTCACCACCCAGCGTGACCCGACCGCCCGCTGGTGTAAATTTAACTGCATTGGAAAGAATATTGACCAACATTTGCTTGACCGCTACTTCCTCGCCAACCAATTTAGGAAGGGATTGCATACCGTTTTCAATCAAGGTCAACTCTGCAGCGGTGATCTTTGGCATCATAATTTCCAAAGCAACCGACACCACTTTGCGCAGATCAAAAAGGCTTTCTTTAAGCTCCCGTTCTCCTGCGTCAATTCTTGAAATGTCAAGGATCTGGTTGATGATAGCAAGAAGGTTTTTTCCGCTGTCGTGAATATCCCGCGCATATTCAAGGTAAGAACGCGGAGAAATAGGTCCGAAAACTTCGTTGCAAATAATCTCGGAAAACCCAATGATCGAATTAAGCGGTGTTCTGAGTTCATGACTCATATTCGCCAAAAACTCAGACTTAGCACGGTTAGCAATATCCGACTCTGCTTTGGCTGCCTGTAACTGACCTTCGGCTTCCTTACGCTTGGTAATATCCTCAAGGCTTCCTTCGTAGTAGAGAACGTGCTTCTCGCCATCAACAACCGGACGGATGCTTTCTTGAACCCATATCTTTTTTCCATCGCGGCAATAAGCCTGCGATTCAAAAATTTCCTGAAAAGAACCCAGTTCGGTATCTAGTCCACGAAGAAACTTCATGCGCTCCCGTGGGTTTACAAACAATTCCTGATGGGCGTTACGAACTTCGCGCATGAGGTATTCCGCCCCTTCGTAGCCGAAGATCCGCGCCATAGCTGGGTTAGCCGACAGGAACAGCCCTTCGGGTGTTACTTGATAAATGCCGCTTGCTGCGTTTTCCCAGATACTGCGATATTTTCGCTCGGCTTCCGAGAGGGCCTTTTCAGCCCGTTCCCGTTCATCCATATCGGTGAAACTTCCGACCACCCGCATATTTTTGTTCTCATCCATACGGATCATCGACACGGCCATTTCGACAACACGAAAATTCCCCTCAGCCGTCCGAATCGAAGTCATAACCCGATAAGCAGATCGAAGTCCCTTGATGAGCTGAGAAACGCATTTGCGTTGCTCTTCCTGATCTTTGGGATGGATTATATCAAATAGATTTCTTCCCTCACTCTGCCCCACATCAAAGCCTGTAAGGCGAGTCCACGAATCGTTCAGGAAAAGTATTTCCCCACTCAAACTGATTTCAAAAATTACATCACGAATGGCATTAATAATTGCCTTATTTTCGCGCTCTGCTTTTCTTAGGATATGATTAAGCTTTTCGCGTTCGCTTACTTCGCGACTAAGTTCAGTGTTTTTGGCTTCAATTGCCAGATACATTTTAGAAATACTCCGCGATTTGTTCTGGTTGCTCCAGATATACATCCAAGCAATAACCGTTAGCGTTCCGCCAAAACCAAAAAGAAGCCAAGGCAGAACTCGCAAAACAGACATTTGCGGTTGTTCTCGGTAGAGAAACCGTGCCCCGACTTCTTCTCCAGCCAAAAGAAAATTAAAGCTGACCACCGCTTCAGAGTCTTTGTTAACCTCTTCGCCCACTTTCGTCAGTTGGAATAAATTCTCTGCTCCTCTCCGACCTGAGAGAATGATCTTATTGTAGGGGTGAGTGAGTCCTTTCTCAAACAATCTGGCAATTTCTTCAGCTTCCAGTAAAGCAAGGATGGTCCCTAGTTTTTGTCCTTGCTTACCAACACTTTGCGCCAGAAAGATTGGACGCCCCGCAATCTCAGGTGAACCACCCATCTTGCGCACTGATGGGAACGCTTCATCGTAGATTAAGGCAAGGCGACCATCTTCATTAGGAAAAATTTTACCCTTACCTAGCACGATCTTCTGAACTTGATCATCGGACAAAGAAGCCACCTTCTGTCCCTGATATATTTTTTCTGCCCCACCCGAAGTGTTTTGGGGAGGAATCCAGTAAATCTTTGAAAAAACTTGTAAATTGGTGCCTGCTCCCAAGGCACGCTCGACAACATCTTGCACTGTAGCAGTGGAAACAGTGCTTGTGCCAGAAATTGAGATCAAGGATGATAAGGAGTTAAGCGGCGTTTCTAGCTCCTTGGCAATCGCCAACATTTCAATTTTGTTTTGAACCCCATGCCGGGAGGATTCCTCAGTCAGAATTTGGGTAACAAAGAAATTGGCAATCAAAAAAGCCGCTCCCGTCAAGGCAAGCCCGTTCAGCACCACCATAACTTGTGCCATATTGACTCTTGCCCACGCAAAAACCCCAGAAGAGAGCTCATGTGAGTGATTAAAAGTGGTTTTTTTATTCATATATCACGAATGGGTTATATATAGCTGTCCTTATAACCTTTATGCCTTAACTCAGTTAAGTAAACGCTAATTTCATAATTTTTTGTCGTAACGATTGCTGTTTGCAGATCATAGTATTCTCTTAATCCTCTTCCTTGACATTCAGAAGAAAAACATAAATCATTAACGCTTATGATAGTGCCGGGACATAGGAGAGACCTCATGATTAAGAATTTCTTTTTTGAAAACTGGTTAAAGCCTGACGTTAACAAATCGTTTCCTTTGGTGACTGGCGCACCTTTTGACCTCAAAGATACCCTTGAGGCCGGACGAAGGTCATTCCAAGCCCTCACCGATGCCCAACAAGTCGGGTTAGAAAGCTTGCAGACCGTCATGCAACGTCAGTCGGAGATTTTAGCCCAGATGGTTAAAGACCAGTCAGAAATTGCCAAAGAAATTATGCATGAAGGAACCCCCGAAGAAAAAATTGCTCGCGGCGCGGAACTCATTCGTAAATCTTACGAGAAGACAGTCAGCGGTATTCGTGAAGTCGGTGATATCGTTTCCAAATCCTCGCGGGAGGCCAGCGAAATTATCAATAAGCGCGTTGCCGCTTCTTTGAACGAAATTAAATCCTCGGCAGAAGAGAGCAAACAAAAATCGTCTTCAAAAGATGGGAAAAAAGTTGCCTAAGCCAAGTCAGGCAAATCCACTCAAGAAAAAACCCCTTCTCAGGGGTTTTTTCTTGTCTGTTCGGGTTCAGAAAAAAATTTCAGGCTGCCTTAGAGTTTGCAACCTGAACAGGCTTTCCCCGCACAAGATCCTCATACGCACTGCGCAAAGCACGCGTCACAGGACCAACACGATAGATTGTGGAATCAATTTTACCAACAGCCGTAACTTCGGCAGCCGTTCCCGTTACAAAGACTTCATCCGCGCTGTGAAGATCCTCTACTGTGATGTGATCTTCTTCAAGCGGGTATCCAAGTTCGTGAGCCAGTTCCATCACTTTTTGACGGGTAATACCTTTCAAAAAGCAATCCTGTTTTGGCGTTCTGATAACCCCGTTTTTAACACGGAATAAATTAGCCGCCGTTGCCTCTACCGCATAGCCGCGGTAATCAAGCATCAAAGCATCCGTGAATCCTGCGGCTTCGGCTTCATGTTTCGACAAGGTGCCAATCATATAAAGGCCAGCGGCTTTTGAA